>JAJXSP010000123.1 GCA_021784515.1 Myxococcales bacterium
CGCGGGTGGACTACCTCGTCGATCCCGACGGCCGCCACCGCGCCCTCGAGGTGAACGCGACCATCCCCGCCATGCAGGGGTACTCGGACGTGATCGCGGAGTCCTTCCTGCGCGCCGTCGGCGCCGACCGCGGCCTCGACGGCCGCACCATCGAGGCGCTGCTCGACGACAACGGCCGCAACACCGACGAGCTGCTCGCGTCGCTGCGCGCCCACCTCCGGCGCCTCGGCGGAGCCCCGTCCGAGCCGACGATCGCCATCGTGGCGCGGGCCGGCGACGCGCAGCTCGGCGAACTCTCGCACTACGCGCGCCGCTGGAGCGCTCTCGGCTGCGCCACCACGATCGCCACGCCAGCCGACGTCCGCCTCGACGGCGAGGGCCGCCTCACCGCGTTCGGCCGGCGCTTCGATCTCTTCTACCGGCACGTCTTCGCGCGCCGCCTCGACCCCACCTGCGACTTCGCGCGCGCCCTCCTCGAGCCGCGGCGCCACCGCATCCTCAACGCCATCGCGAGCCACCTCGAGGTGAAGGGGATGTTGGGGCTCCTCTCGCCCGCCGGCGCCGACGAGGGCGACGCGATCGCCGCGAGCCTCGGCCTGGGCGACGAGGAGCGCGGCGCCATCCGCCGCGCGCTGCCCTGGACGCGCCTGCTCGACCACGGACCGACGCGCGGCCCGACGGGCGAGCGCCTGGCCGACCTCGCAGCCGTCGTCGCCGGAGAGGAGTCGCGCTTCGTCCTCAAGCGCAGCTGGGACTACGGCGGCCGGAGCGTCTTCCTCGGCGGCGACCACGACGATCTCGCCGCGCGCCGCGCCGGCGAGGTCATCGGCGCCGATCGCCCGCTCTCGTGGGTCGATCTGGTGGAGGCGGCCGCGGGCGACGAGCGCGACGCCTGGGTGGTGCAGGAGCGGATCACCTTCCATCCCCGGCGGCACCTCGTCGCCGGCCCCGACGGCGCGTCCTGGCGCGACCTCTACGTCGACTGCTCCATCTACACCAACCTCGGCGCCGACGAGGCGCGCCCGACGGGAGGCGCCAGCCGCGCCGCGCCCGGGAAGATCGTCAACATCCTCGGCGGCGGCGGCCTCGCTCCGCTGCTGCTGGATCGGGTGGTCTCCCGGCTCTGATCCGATCTGGATCACCTGCCTGATCACGGATCGCCCTCCTTCTTGATCCATTCGGGGGCGGCGTGGCGGCGCCATCGCTGGCCGGTCGAACCGGGGCGCTGGCGCCGCCAGCCGGCGCGGCGCGAATTCAACGGGCGTGCCGACGCTTCTTCGGGCCAACCGGCGACGCTCCCGTCGGGGCGATCGATCGCCGCCTGCCCGCCTGTCCGGGATCCGGACACGCCGTCCGGGCGGCCGGACAGGCGGCGCTCGATCTCGTCACCGACGGAGAATCGCGCCGGCCATTCGATCCGCGAGCGCGCGCCGTCCGGTTTTCGGACACGCCGGGAGGGGAGCGTTCGCCGATCGCCGTGCGCGCCGTGGCCGGTTCGAACGGCACGCGCGCTGCTTTGCGGTCTGCCTCCCGGCGCTCTTGCCGGAGAGGGAGGGTCCCATGCGAACGCGCTTTGCCGTCCTCTTCCCGCTCGCCCTCGGGGCGTGTGCACCATCGACGCCCGAGGGCGACGGCCGCCAGGCGACGGCGCTCGCGCAGCTCGAGCAGGACACGGGGTCCCGGTGGACGGTCCGCTATCACCCGGACCTCCACACGCCGGCGTTCCTCGAGGGGCGCACCGCGCCGCTGGTGGCCGCGCCGTCGGAGGCGGGCCGCGCCGCGCGAGCCTTCTTCGGCACCTACCGCGACCTCTTCCAGCTGGCCTCGGCGGACGACCTCGACGAGGACGCGATCGAGTCCGACGAGCTGGGGATGACGCACGTCCGGTTCCTCCAGTCGGTCGGCGGCGTACCGGTGCGCGGGCGCGAGCTGACCGTCCACTTCGACGCGTCGGGAGCCCTGGTCCGGATCCACGGCCGCGCCGCCCCGGTGGCGCTCGCGGATCCGACGCCGGTCACGAGCGTGGAGGACGCACGCGCCGCGGCCGTGACTGCCGCCTCGCCCATGGTCCGCGACGCGAACGGCGACGCGATCCCGGTGGTCGCCGGGCAGCCGCAGCTGGTCGTCGACGCCGACGCCGGGCCCCCGCGTCTCGCCTGGGCGGTCGAGGTCTCGGTGGACGATCCCGCGGCCGTCGCCCACGCGGAGATCCTCGTGGACGCGCGGAAGGGAGTGCCGTACCGCACCCTCGACGAGCTGGACACCGTCGCCGGCTCCGGCCGTGGCGTGTTCGGCGAAACGCTCGCCCTCACCGTCGCCGAGCGGCGCGGCCGCTACTACCTCGAGGACGACCAGGCGGGCGCGCCGCCGCAGAAGGTGTTCGGGGCGGAGGGCAGCGAGCGACTGCCCGGCCACGAGCTGTCGAGCGACTCGCCCGATCGATGGGACGAGGCGGGCCCCGCCGCCGGGGCCGCCGTCGACGCGGCCGGCTACCTGGCGGCGACCTACGACTACTTCGCGCGCATCCATGGCCGCGCGGGCGCGCTCGGGGGCGGCGCCGGCGTGCGCGCGACCGTCCACTTCGGGCACCGATGGAACAACGCCTTCTGGAACGGCAGGCAGCTCGCATTCGGCGACGGGGACGGCCTGCAGCTGGCGCCGCTGGCGGGCGCGCTCGACGTGGTGGCGCACGAGTACACCCACGCGGTGACGCAGGCGGCGGCGCGCCTCGGCCACTCCGACGAGTCCGGCGCCGTCAACGAGGCGATCTCCGATCTCTTCGCCTGCTTCGTCGAGCACGAGGTGCGCGGCCCCACGGCCAACTGGACCGTCGGCGAGGAGGTCGACCTCGTCGGCGGCCGCGGCCTCCGCGACCTCGGCGACCCCCATCGCAGCGGCGGCCCGGCCCACGTGGACGAGGAGACCGACACGGCGGACGATCGCGGCGGCATCCACTTCAACTCGCTGATCGTGTCGCACGCCGGCTACCTCATGACCGCCGGTGGCACGAACGCCGTCTCGAAGCTCTCGGTCGACGGCATCGGGCTGCAGGCGGCCAGCGCCGTCTGGTACCGCGCCCTCACGCGCTACCTCCAGCCGGATGCCGATCTGCGCGACGCGGCCGACGCCACGGTGGCGGCGGCGGGGGACCTGTTCGGCGAAGGGACGAAGAAGGAGGCGGTGACGGCCGCGTGGCGTGCGGTGGGGGTGCTGCCCGAGCGGTAGGCTACTGCGAGCTGCTCTGCGCGGTCGAGGTGCGTGCGTTCCGCCGCTCGCGCAGCCAGGCGATGATCCCGGGCGCGAGCGACACCAGCACGACCACGATGATCACCTTCTCGATGTGCCGATCGAGGTTCACGCCGAACACCCGGCTGAACAGCGCGACGAGGAAGTAGCCGATGGAGGTCATCGACGCCACCCACGCCGCGCCCCCGACGAGGTTGAACATCGCGAAGCGGCGGTAGGGCATCTTTCCGACGCCGGCGATGACCGGGACGAAGGTGCGCACGAGGGGCATGAAGCGGGCGAGGATGATCGCGACGCCGCCGTGTCGCTCGTAGAACTCGTGCGCCGCCTGGACGTGCGCCGGGTTGAAGAAGCGCGACTTCGGCTTGTTGAAGATCCGGGGCCCCATCTTGGCGCCCATCCAGTACGAGCAGGCGTCGCCCATCACCGCCGCCGGGATGAGCAGCGCATTGAGCAGCGCCAGGCTCAGCGTGCCCTCGTGGGCGAGGATGCCGGCGGTGACGAGCAGCGAGTCGCCGGGGAGGAAGAAGAACATGGCGCCCGTCTCGAGGAAGACGATCAGCACGAGACCGGGGTAGCCGCCCAGTGCGATCAGCGGCATGGGATCGCGCAGGAGGCCGAGGAGCTTGTGCAGGAGGTCCATGAGGGCGCGTTCTATACCACAGGCTGCCGCGTCCCACCGGGGGCCCGACCGCCGTCCGTCCAGGAGATCGAAATCATTGAGGAAAGCGATCGCGATCCGCCGGAACGAAAAAAAGATCAAGAAAAAATGTCAAAAAATTTGCTCTCCGGGATCGGCGCCTCGAAGATGGCGCCATGCAAAGCCGATCACGCCTCGAACAGCGGGACTCCCTGGCCTTTGTCGACTCCCTCCCGGTGCGACACGAGGGCGATCGCTTCCGTCTCCTTTCGGGCGACTCCCTCGAGCTGCTCGAGCGGATGCCGGCCGCGTCGGTGGACCTCGTCTTCGCCGACCCGCCGTACAACCTCTCCAACGGCGGGACCACCTGCCAGGCGGGGCGCCGCGTCAGCGTGAACAAGGGCGCCTGGGATGCGTCGCTGGGGCTCGCCGAGGACCACGGCTTCCATCGGCGCTGGCTCGCCGCGTGCCGCCGGGTCTTGAAGCCGTCGGGGACCATCTGGGTCTCGGGCACGCAGCACGTGATCTTCTCGCTCGGGTTCGCGATGCAGGAGCTGGGGTACCACCTGCTCAACACGGTCACGTGGTTCAAGCCGAACGCCAGCCCGAACCTCGCCTGCCGCTTCTTCACCCACTCGACGGAGCTGGTGATCTGGGCTGCGCCGGCGCGCGGCAAGCAGCTGCTCCACACCTTCAACTACCCGCAGATGAAGGCGCAGAACGGCGGCAAGCAGATGCGGGACATGTGGCCGCTCAGCGACGACGGCGGCGGCGTGCTGTGGGACCTCGCCGCGCCCGGCAAGCGCGAGAAGGCGCTCGGCCGCCACCCCACCCAGAAGCCGATCGCGCTCCTCGATCGGATCATCGCCGCGTCGAGCAATCCCGGCGACCTCGTGCTCGACCCGTTCAACGGATCGGGCACGACGGGCGTGGTGGCGGTGGGGCGCGGGCGCCGATACGTGGGCATCGACCTCGACCCGACCTACCTCGACCTCACCGAGCGGCGCATCGCGGCGACGCGGGCATGAACGGAGTCATCGCGATCACGTGAGATCGCGGTCCGTTCGTTCGTCGAGGTGAGCGCTCCGCATCGGCGCAGGCGCGCGGAGATGCCGATCGCTTGTTGCAGCCCCCTTCCCGAGCGGGTAATGTTCGCGCCGCTTTTTCCGAGGAAAGAGAGGACCATGGCGCGCGGACCGAAGCGGCGAACAGACTCCTCGCCCGCCGTTGAAGCGGGTGAGATCGGCGACGAGAAGTCGGGCGGCAAGGCGGATGCAAAAAAGGAGATGCCGCCGACCTTCAAGCTGTGGTTCGAGGAGGCGTGGCACGGGTGGATGAAGCCGCTCGGCCTGATCGTCGTCCTCATCGGGGCGTATTTCCTGTACGACCGGGGCGTGCTGCCCGAGGGGAACGCCGGCCTAGTGGTCGTCGCGCTGATCGTCGGCGTGACGATCTACAGCGTCGCCGAGCAGGCCTTCCCGCTGCTCGCCCGCCGCCAGCAGAGGCTCGCGCTCGGCGGGTTCATCGCGGTGTGGGCGCTCGCGGCGGGCTACCCGTCGCTGCGCGCCGCCTTTCCGACGAAGGTGCTGAACACCGCACCCGTCACGGTCGCCGGCTGCAACCACTGGAAGGACGCCGACCGGAAGGAGTGCGCCGACCCGAAGCTGGTGGCGAACGTCGCGCTCCCCGAGGGCAGCGGCCCCTACGAGGTCGAGGTCAGCGGCGAGCTGAGGGGCACTGGCGAAGCCGAGTCGAGCTACCACCTCACCTTCAGCGGCGCCGATAGCGCGCAGGAGACGGTGGATGGCACGCTCAAGCGGACCTACGTCCGCCAGCGCACCAGCCGCCGCGGCTCCGGCGGCGTCTCGGTGCGGCAGGAGCGCACCGAGAACAGCCACCGCATCCTGGTCCACGGCCCGTCCGTGAAGGTCGAGGCCGACGGCGTGGACGACACGCTTGAGAACGGGCTGCTCCTGTCCTTCCACTCCGCCGGACCCGACCCGCGGATCTTCCTCATCCTCGGCGCGCTCTGCGTGCTGCTCGGGATCGCCCTCGACTACTGGTTCGCCGCGCCGAAGGTGAAGACCTACTTCGGCCTCGGCACGGGGCTCACGCTGGCCTTCGCTGCCTACTTCCCGACCGAGGCGACGCCGCACTTCCTCGTGCGCCCGGCCGTCGCCGCGCTGATCTTCGCGCTGGTCACCGGCGGGCTCGGCGGCTGGCTGCTCGCCATCGTCGCCAAGAGCTTCAAGCCGAAGCCGAAGAAGCTCGTCAAGTAGTCCCCGTCGCCCCGCCTCTTCCCCGACCGACCTCCAATCAGTCCCGCAGGTGGCGCAGCCCGTCGCCGCGCTCGCCCGCCACGTTCGCCGAAAGGTAGTCGGCGCGGCCGGCCGGGTCGTCGGGGAAGATGGCGAGCGCGTGCATGAGCTTCACCGCGGCGGCCTCCACGCGGAGGTCACCGCCGGGGAGCGCGCCGGCGTCGGCGAGGGCAGCGCCGTTCTCGTAGAGCGTGAGGTCCACCGCGCCGGCCCACGCCTGGCTGACCACCAGCACCGTGACGCCGCCGTCGACGGCGCGGCGCACCGCCGGAGCCAGCGGCCGCGCGCGCGTCGGCACGTTGCCGACGCCGAAGGCGCACAGCACGATGCCGCGCGGCGCGGTGCGCGGATGGTCGAGGAGGGCCTCGAACGACGCGGGCGCCATCCCCGGCAGCACGTGGACGATGGCGACGCGCGGGTCGAACTCCGGGCGGCACCGGAACGGCACCGTCGGGACGAGCGGCGGGCGGCGGACGTGCGGCGCCACCTCCACGTCGATGCCGAGGCGCGCCAGCGGCGGGCAGCCGGGCGAGGCGAAGGCCGCGTACGACCACGCGTCGCCCTTCGTCGCGCGGTTGCCGCGCAGGAGGGCGCCGTCGAAGCAGATGCCCACCTCGGGGATGTCGCGCGTGGCGAGGTCCACCGCGTCCACCAGGTTGTGGCGCGCGTCGGTGCGCACCTCGCCGAGCGGGCGCTGCGATCCGGTCAGCACCACCGGGCGGTCGAGCCCTTCGAGGGCGAACGACAGCGCCGAGGCGGTGTAGGCCATCGTGTCGGTGCCGTGAACGATCACCACGCCGTCGGCGCGCTCGCGGGCGGCGGCCACCTCGAGGGCGAGCGCCGACCACTCCTCGGGGCCGACGTCCGATGAATCGAGGTTGCACAGGATGCGGGTGTCGATCTCCGCCAGCCTGGTCAGCTCGGGGACCTGGGCGACCAGCGCGCGCGCGAAGCGGTCGGGGGCGAGCCCACGCGGCGCGCTTCCACCCGTCGGCGGTGCCGGCGGCGCCGCCATCCCGAGCGTGCCGCCGGTGTGGAGGAGAAGGACCCGCTTCACGGTCGGACTCTAGCGACGGCTGCCGCCGGACCGCGGCGGTGGGGCGCGGACGGCCGGCGGCCGGGCGCCCGACGAGGGGTGCGCGACGGGCGCGGCTTGCGTAGGCCGCACGCCGGCCGTCGGAGAGAAGCGCCGTGCCGGATAGCCGGGCGGCGCGCCGAAGCCGCCCGACGGCGAGCGGTAGACCGGCGAGGTCGCGCCACGCCCGTACGAAGGAGCGCCGAGCGTGCGCGGCCCCACCGGCGCCGCGTGCGGGATGATGCGCGTCGGCCGCGGCACGCCGACGAAGGTGCGCCCCGGCGGCGCGGCGATCCGCACCGGGCGCCCCACCGCGAACGCGGGCGCCGGCCGCGTCGTGTAATACCGGTTTCCGAAATAGGCGTTGCGATAATAACCGCCGTAATAACCCCAGTAGTAGTCGCGGTTGTAATAGTAGGCATCCGGCCAGGCGCCCCCGTAGACGTAGTAGCCGCCGACCTGCGAGAAGCCCTCGATCCCGACGGCGGCATAGGCGTGGCGGTGCGGCCACGAGATGTAGCAGAAGCCGCCGCCGTAGCTGCCGGGAATGGGGTGGTTTCCGTTGAACCAATAGAGCGTGCGCGAATAGCCGAAATCGTACGGATCGCCGGTGAAGTAATAGAAGCCGTCCTGCTCCTCGAAGAGGTGCTCGTCGAACGGCGGGTAGTCGTGCGAGTGCGGGCCCTCGGTGTAGCAGAAGCCCGCGCCCAGCTCCCACGGGATCGGGTGGGGGCCCATGTAGCCGATCCCGTACTGCTGCTCCGCCTCGTCTGGAGGAGCCTGCTGATCGGGATACTCCTCGTCGCCGTCCTCGGCCGCCGGGTCGGCGTACTGCGCGCGCGCGCCCGTGGGGAGCGCGAGGATGAGCAACGCCAGCAGCAGCCGCATGGGACCTCCTCGGAGCGCGCCCTTCCTTGGCGCGGAGCTTGATGCTAGATCGGGACACCCTCGGAGGGCCATCCATGTCGCTCGAACAGCAGCTCACCGACCTGCTCAAGCAGTCGATGAAGGACCACGATCAACGCACCGCGGACACCATCCGCATGCTGAAGACGAAGCTGATGGAGCGCCGCACCGCCAAGGGCTTCTCGGGCGCGGTGGACGACGCGCTCGTCGTCGAGGTGATCGCCGCCTACCGCAAGCAGCTGCAGAAGGCGCTCGAGGAGTTCACCGCCGCCGGATCGCGCGGCGCCGAGCACGCCGGCGACCTCGCGGCGGAGATCGCCTTCTGCGAGCGCTTCCTGCCGAAGGGTCTCGACGAAGCGGCGCTGCGGGCGCTGGTGAAGGAGCGCATCGCGGCGCTGGGCATCGCCGACCCGAAGCAGGTGGGCCGCCTCGTGGGCGACATCATGAAGACGCACAAGGGCCAGGTGGAGGCGAACGACGTGAAGCGCATCGCCGCCGAGGAGCTCGGCAAGGCGGGCGAGTGACGCGCGACCTCGAAGCGGCGCGCGCGGCGCTCGGCGCCGACGGACTGCTCGACGACGTGACGCTCCTCGACGCGGTCGGGACGGCCTGCCTCCTCATGGCCGCCGCCGACGGCGAGCTCGCGCCCGCGGAGACGCGGCGGATCGCCGACATGCTCATCACGCTCGCCGGCAGCGAGGAGAGCCGCCCGGCGGTGGAAACGGCGCTCGAGGGGCTGGCGCGCGAGGTGGTCGGCCCGGCCCAGGCGATCGCGCTCGCGAGGATCCGCGGGCAGCTGCGCGACCCAGGGCAGCGACGGAAGGCGCTCGCCTGCGTCGCCACGGTGGCGTGGGCCGACGGCAGCCTCGACGACGCGGAGCTGGACCTGCTCGGGCGCCTCGCGGATGAGTTCGGCGTCGGCGCCGAGGAGCTGGAGCGGCTGCTCGCGGTCCTGCGCGATCTCTGAATCTGATCGCGCCGGCTCGAGCCGGCTACCGGAGCCGGTCGCGGATCATCGCGCGCAGGCTCTTCATGTCGAAGGGCTTCTCCACGCGCTGGTTGGAGACGGCGTCGAGGAACGTGCGGGCGCGCGGCGTGAAGGCGCCGCCGGTGAGGAAGATCAGCCGCTCCATCTCCGCGGGCGCCGCCTTGCGCAGCTCCTCGTAGAGGTCCATGCCCGTCATCTCGGGCATCATCAGGTCGCACAGGACGACGTCGTAGTTGCGGCCGCGCACGATCCGGTCGAGCGCCTCGCGCGCGCTGGTCACCGCCTCGACGTCGTGCTCGCGGCCGAGCGCGCGGCGTACCGAGCTGCCGATCATCGGCTCGTCGTCCACCACCAGCACGCGGGCGCGCCGCGCCGCCTTGGCGACGGGCACGGAAGCCTTCACCTCGGGCTCGCTCGTGCGCGCCGCGCCGAGCACGATCCGGAAGGTGCTGCCCACGGCCACCTTGCTCTCGACCGTGATCTCGCCGCCGAAGCCCGCGATGATGCCGTGGCAGATCGACAGCCCGAGCCCGGTCCCCACGCCGAGCGGCTTGGTGGTGAAGAACGGGTCGAAGATGCGCGGCAGCACGTCGGGGGGAATGCCGACGCCGGTGTCGCGCACCTCCACCACCACGCGGCCCAGGTCGTCCACGCGCGTCGTGACGCGGATGGTGTTGTGGTCGGCCTTGCCCTCGGGGATCGCCTGCGCCGCATTGACCAGCAGGTTGAGGAACGCCTGGCCCAGCCGCGACTCGTTCGCCATCACCGCCGGCGTCTCGCCGTAGTCCTTGATCAGGCGGGCGCGGTGCCGGATCTCGTTCCACGCCATGTTGATCGCCGACTCGAGGACGCGGCGCACCTCGACGGGGCCACGGCGATCCTCGTCGGGGCGGGAGAAGGCCTTCAGCTCGCGCACGATCTGGCGCACCCGATCGGCGCCCTCGCGCGCCTCGCGCAGCGTGGCCTCCAGCTCCCCGAGCCGCGTCGAGAGGTTCGTCTCGTCGCGGTACTCGGAGGCCAGCGCGGAGACCTCCTCGGAGACGAACCCGAGGTTGGCGATCACGTAGGCGAGCGGGTTGTTGATCTCGTGCGCCACGCCCGCGGCGAGCGTGCCCACCGACGCCATCCGGTCGGTGAGCATCAGCCGCGACTGCATCTGCTTGCGCTCGGTGACGTCGCGCGCGACGGCGAGCACCGCGGGCTTCCCCTCGAACACCACGAGGCGCGCGATGAACTCCGCGGTCACCACGCTCCCGTTGCGGCGCAGCAGGCGCTGCTCGCGCGGCAGGCCCATGTCGCCGGGGTCGTCGGCGATCGCCTGGATGCGCTCCGTCACGCCGTCGCGGTCCTCGGGGTGCGTGATGCTCCGGACCGGGAGGCCGACGAGATCCTCGGGGCGCTCGTAGCCGAGGTAGGCCAGCGTCGAGGGGTTGACGTAGACGATCAGCCCGTCGCGGTGGACGATGATGTTGTCGGGCAGGTGCTCGACCAGGATCCGAAAATCCGCGTCCGTCGCGTTGACCACTCGCCCACTCTCCATCGGGGTGCGAGCACCGTAGCACACCTCCACTACGGATCGCCCTCGTCGCTGGGGTGGCGCGATTCGCAAAGGCAGGCGCGCGACGGCACGAAGCGCACGTGGAACGGCCTGACCCAAACGAGCGCGCCCACGGTGTAGCCGAGCGTCCGGCGGCAGCGCGCGTCGAAGCTCGACAGGCGCGGGTGGCCGAAGTAGTTCGCCTGCTCGGGGTAGCGGTGCAGCGCGAGCCAGCGCAGCGGCGGCGGCGACGGGATGTCGCTCGTCACCACGAACGCCACGCGCAGCTCGAACGCCAGCATCACGCGCGCGGCGTTGCGCAGGTTGGTGGTGGAGTGGCGCGCGCACGGCTCGAGCCAGATCCGTTCGGGCGCCACGCCGCGCCCGAGGAGCGCCTCGCGCATCAGCACCGCCTCGTTCTCGTCGCCGCGCACCGTGCCGCCGCTGACGATGGCGAGCGGCGCGACCCCGGCGAGGAGATCGTCGGCGGCGACGGCGCAGCGCGCGGCGGCCTTCGCGTGCAGGCCGCCGCGCAGCCGGTGCAGCGGCGAGAGGCGCGGCGTGTAGCCGGGGACGATCAGGCAGTCCACCTCGCGCGGCGCGGCCCGGTGGTCGGCCATCCGCGCGCGGGCGGCTTCGTTCATGGCGTCGGCGTCGACGAATTCGCCGCGGTGCAAAGGCCGGCACCGACAGGCCGCGCTCTCGATCCGCACGGTGTGCCGCTCGACGGTGGGCGACCGATCAGGTCTCGTAGTTCGGCTTGCGATCGAAGTGGTGGCGCGCCTCGATGAAGCGCACCGTGCCCGACTTCGAGCGCATCACCACCGAGTGGGTGGTGCAGCCGCCGCCGAAGAAGTGCACGCCGCGGAGGAACGCTCCGTCGGTGACGCCGGTGGCCGAGAACATCACCTCGCCCTGGGCCAGATCCTCCACTTTGTAGATCCGGTTGTGGTCCTTCACGCCCATCTTCTCGGCGCGCCGCATCTCGTCGTCGCTGCGGTACTTGAGGCGCCCCTGCATGTCGCCGCCGACGCAGCGCAAGGCCGCCGCGGCGAGCACGCCCTCGGGCGCGCCGCCGATGCCGAACAGGATGTCGATGCCCGTCTCCTCCTTGCAGGTGGCGATCGCCGCCGCCACGTCGCCGTCGGTGATGAGGCGGATGCGGGCGCCGGCCTTGCGCACCTCCTCGATCAGCTCCTTGTGGCGCGGGCGGTCGAGGATGATCGCGGTGAGGTCCTCGACGCGCGAGCGCTTCGCCCCGGCGAGCGCGTGGAGGTTCCACGTCGGCGAGCGCGTGATGTCGATGACGCCGCGGCCGGCCGGCCCGACGGCGATCTTGTCCATGTACGTGTCGGGCGCGTTCAGGAACTTGCCGTCCTCGGCGATGGCGATCACCGCGATCGCGTCGGGCGAGCCGGTGGCGCACAGGTTGGTGCCCTCGAGCGGGTCGACCGCGATGTCGACCTTCGGGCAGTCGCCGTCGCGCTTGCCGACCTTCTCTCCGATGTAGAGCATCGGCGCCTCGTCCCGCTCGCCCTCGCCGATCACCACCGTGCCCTCGATGCGAACCGAGTCGAAGGCCTTTCGCATGGCGTCCACAGCCGCCTGGTCCGCGTTCTTCGCATCGCCGCGTCCCATCCAGCGCGCACTGGCGATCGCAGCCGCCTCGGTGACCCGCACGAACTCGAGCGCCAGGTTCCGATCCATCGCGTCCTCCTTGCGTGAGTCGCGGGAGAGTAGTGACTCGATTGGGGGATGTCCAGCCTGCGGGTCAACCGATCGATTCGCGCAGCGCGTCCACGAGCGCGCGGTATTGATCGATCGTGTTGTAGCGCTGCGCGGAGACCCGCACGAGGCGCCGGGGAGGCGCCGGCCACGGCACGATCGGCACCTCGATCGAGCGGCGCTCGAGGAGCGCGTCCTGGAGCGGCTCGCTTTCGCCGTCGGGCAGCGGCACCGAGGCGAACGAGCCGATCATCTCGTCGGGGCACGGCGGCGCCACGGCGAGCGCGTCGCACAGCACGCGGCGCGCCGCGAGCGCGAGGGCCCGGTTGTCCGCCATCACCGCCGGCCAGCCGCCGTCGGCCAGCCCCGCGACGAAGCGCAGCGCCGCCGGCACGCACAGCGCCGGCGTCGGATCCTGCGTGCCCATCCCGTCGAACTCGAGCCGGAAGCGCGAGCGGTCGCGACGCGGCGAGTTCATGCCGTGGCTGATCACCGTCGGGCGGATCGCCGCCTGCCGATCGCGCCGCACGTGGAGGAACGCCGCCCCCTTGGGCGCGCAGACCCACTTGTGGCAGTTGCCGGTGTAGTAGGCGGCGCCGAGCGCATCGAGCGCGAGCGCCACCATCCCCGGTCCGTGCGCGCCGTCGACGAGCACGTCGATCCCGCGCCCCTGCAGCGCGGCCACGATCCGCGCGATCGGCAGCACGAGCGCCGTCGGGCTGGTGACGTGATCGATCAGCGCCAGCCGGGTGCGCTCCGTCGCCGCCGCCAGCACCGCGTCGGCCGCCTCGTCGGGCGA
>JAJXSP010000124.1 GCA_021784515.1 Myxococcales bacterium
GAGCTGCACGCCGGCGACGGAAACTTCACCCGCGACCTCGCCCCCCGCGCGCTCCACGTCCTCGCGATCGAGGGCGACGCCAACGCGGTAGCCCGCCTGCGCCGCAACGTCCCGAGCGCCGAGGCTCGGGCCGAACCAGTCGAGCGCGCCGCCGAGCGCCTGGCCGGAAAGGGCGAGCGCTTCGACCTCGTCCTGATCGATCCCCCAAGAGCAGGAGCCCGCCCGATCCTCGAATCCCTCTCCCGCCTCACCGGTCGCCTGATCTACGTCTCCTGCGATCCAATGACGCTGGCCCGCGACGCAAAACAATTGGCCACACTCGGCCTCCTCCCCCGCCGAGCAGCCCCAATCGACATGATGCCCCAGACGTTCCACGTCGAAACCGTCCTGCTCCTCGAACGCTGCTGAATCCTCAATCGCCGGTCACGCAAAACACCTGAGCCAAGGCCCTTCCCCGCGCAGGGGAATGGCAGAACGAAAACGGGGACGAGAACGGGAGCGGGAACGAAAAGGGGAGAGGAAGGACGGAGCGGTTACGGGTGCAGCACGAACGGATATTCGACCGGGATCGGCTTGCCCTTCTTGAACTTCGGGAACTGCGCTTCTTTGAGCGCCTGGCGGATGCAGATGTTCGCCTCGCCCTTGTCGAAGGGCGCGGCCACCTTCACCGTCATCTGGCCGTCGCCGGAGACCGAGAGGCTCACGCGCGCGACGCCGTTCAACTCGAACTCGGTCGCGCACTCGATCACGCGCTGCTGCACCGGCGCCATCGCGCGCTCGATGTCGGCGCGCGAGAGCGTCTCGGGCAGCTGCGCCTGCTCCGCCGCCTCGGCGACCTCCTCCTCGGTCGGCGCGTCGGCCGCGGGGCAGCTCGGATCGCGCTCCGCCGCCGGGATCTCCTTCGCCTTCAGCGACACCGGCGACGAGGCGACCACCTCACCGCTGCATCGATCGTAGACGCGGTGGCCGAGCGCGACGATGGCGAGCCCCTTTGTCGCCGCGTCGCCCTTGCCCATCTCGAACGGCTCACCGACGGTGAACACCATCTCCACCCGCAGCCGCGGCAGCGTCTTCTCGGAGAACTTCTTCGCCTTCTTCGCGTCGGCCGCGCCGACCTCGTGGTCGGAGAGCTCGACGCCGATCGGGAGGCCGTCGGCAAAGCCGCGCGGCGCCTTCGTCGCGAGCAGGAGCGGGCCGCCGCCGAGCTGGATCGGGTTCTGGCAGTCGAGGCAGCCGTTCACCGTCAGCGTGAAGCTCTTCTCCGTCGCGTCCCACGGCGCCGCCTGCAGCGCCGCGCCGTCGGCGCTGGCCACGTAGCGCGCGCCCTTGATCCGCTCGACGTGCCACTGGCGGATCGTCTCGCACTGGCGATAGGCGAGGTCCGAGTCCTTCGCGCAGGTGGCGAACAGCGGCTCGAGATCGCGCGAGAGGTCGCGCGACGGGACGCCGTCCTTCAGCAGCTCCTCGAAGTTCGCCGGCGCGACGGCTGTCACGGGAGCGGGCGCCGCCGCATGGGGCGGCTCGGCGGCCGGCTTGGCGATCTCCTTGGGCGCCGCCTTCGGGGCCCCCGTCGCGGGCGCCGTCGCGCCCTTCTTCGGCGCCGCCGTCGCCGCGGGGGCGAACGCAAAGAGCGCCAGCAACGACAGCACCAGGCGGTTCGATTGGATCACGGGGCCTCCGGGGTCGAGCAACCGCCGCATCATTATCAGAACGGCCAGCCCCGTTCAATCGCGCCCCCGCCGCCGAACCGGCGACGCCGACGAAACCCGCTTGCCCGACCGCGCCCCGGGTCCTAGGATGCGCTCGCCTTTCGGCCCCGACGCGGCTCCGCGCCGAGGCCGGGATTCCCGTCACAGGAGGACACGATGCCGAGCCGCGCAGCACTCTTCACCCCGCCCCAGGGCGACGCCATCACGATCGGCCCCGGCGGCAAGCTCAACGTCCCCGACCGCCCGATCATCCCCTTCATCGAGGGCGACGGCACCGGCCCGGACATCTGGCGCGCCTCGGTGCGCGTCTTCGACGCCGCGGTCGCCAAGGCCTCCGGCGGCAAGCAGAAGATCGCCTGGTACGAGGTGTACGCCGGCGAGAAGGCGAAGAACCAGCTCGATGACTGGCTCCCCGAGGAGACCGTCGAGGCCTTCCGCAAGTACCTCGTCGGCATCAAGGGCCCGCTGACCACCCCCATCGGCGGCGGCATCCGCTCGCTCAACGTCGCCCTGCGCCAGCTGCTCGACCTCTACGTCTGCCTGCGCCCGGTGCGCTACTTCACCGGCGTCCCGTCGCCGGTGAAGCACCCGGAGAAGGTGGACATGGTGATCTTCCGCGAGAACACCGAGGACATCTACGCCGGCATCGAGTTCGTCGCCGGCAGCCCGGAGTCGCAGAAGATCATCGACTTCATCCAGAAGGAGTTTCCGAAGGAGATCAAAAAAATCCGCTTCGCCACGAAGGACGCGGTGCAGGGCTGGGAGACGGTGCTCGAGGGCATCGGCATGCCGCGCCGCAACCTCGGCGTCGAGGTGGGCATCGGCATCAAGGCGGTCTCCGCGCTCGGCACGGAGCGCCTCGCCTACGCCGCGATCAACTACGCCATCGAGCACAAGCGCAAGTCGGTGACCTTCGTGCACAAGGGCAACATCATGAAGTACACCGAGGGCGCCTTCCGCGACTGGGGCTACAAGGTCGGCCGCGAGATGTTCGGCGCCGTCGAGATCGACGGCGGCCCGTGGTGCAAGATCCCCGAGGGCAAGCCGGGCGCGGGGCTGATCCTCAAGGACGCCATCGCCGACATCACGCTGCAGCAGGTGCTGACGCGCCCCGACGAGTTCGACGTCATCGCCACCCTCAACCTCAACGGCGACTACCTCAGCGACGCGCTCGCGGCGCAGGTGGGCGGCATCGGCATCGCCCCGGGCGGCAACATCAACTACGTCACCGGCCACGCGATCTTCGAGGCGACGCACGGCACCGCGCCGAAGTACGCCAATCAGGACAAGGTCAATCCGGGCTCGGTGATCATCTCGGGCGTGATGATGCTCGAGCACCTCGGCTGGCGGGGCGCCGCCGAGATGATCCTCAAGAGCCTCGAGAAGACCATCGGCAGCAAGGTCGTCACCTACGACTTCGCCCGCCTGATGCCGGGGGCGAAAGAGGTGAAGTGCAGCGAGTTCGCCGACGCATTGATCCGCAATCTCTAGTCAATCGAGGAGAGCCCCATGCTGAAGAAAATTGCTGTCATCGGCGGCGGGAACATCGGTGGCGTGCTGGTCCAGGAGATCGCCCGGCGGAAGCTCGCCCGCACCATCGCGGTGACGGACCCGGCGCCGTTCATCAACCCGAATGATCCGCCCGAGAAGCAGGAGGTCACGCGCAAGCAGTCGGTGTCGAAGGGCAAGGCGCTCGACATCCTCGAGGCGCTGCCGGTGATGCCGGCCGACGTGCGCATCGAGGCGAGCCGCGACTACGACGTGCTCGCGGGCGCCGAGATGGTGATCTCGACGGCCGGCGTGCCGCGCAAGGCGCGCCCCGACGGCACCTTCCCGTCGCGGGAGGAGCTGCTGGCGATCAATCTCAAGGTGACCAAGCACGTCGCCGACGCGATCGGCCAGTACTGCAAGAACGCCTTCGTGATCAACATCGCCAATCCCCTCGATGCGATCGTCTACACGCTGTACAAGAAGCTCGCTCCGCCGAAGAACATGCTGTGCGGCATGGCGGGCGTGCTCGACAGCGCGCGCTATCGGTATTTCGTGGCCGAGGCGGTCGGCGTCAGCGTCGAGAACGTCGAGGCGCTCGTCCTGGGCGGCCACGGCGACGACATGGTGCCGATCCGCTCGTGCTGCCGCGTCGCCGGAATGCCGGTCGAGAAGTTCCTCTCGAAGGAGAAGCTCGACGCCATCGAGAGCCGCACCCGCAAGGCGGGCGGCGAGGTGGTCGGCCTGCTCGGCTTCGGCTCGGCCTTCGTGTCCCCGGCATTCTCGGCGCTCGAAATGGCCGAAGCGGTCATCTACGACAAGCGCAAGATCATCCCCGTCTGCACGCTGCTCGAGGGTGAATACGGCGTCAACGGCCTGTTCGTCGGCGTGCCCGCCATCATGGGCGCCCACGGCGTCGAGAAGGTCATCGAGGCCGATCTCACCGACGCCGAGAAGGCCGCCCTCGGAAAGAGCGTGGACGTGGTCAAGAAGACCAGCGCCGAAGTCGACGCGGCCGGGTAGGGGACGGTCCTAACTTTCGAACTTTTCCGCGCGCAACTTTCGGGGCGCGCTGCCGATGATTCCGCCCCATGGCCCGCCTTCGCCGCGTCGCCGCGCCCGGCACCGTCCAGCACGTCATCGCCCGGTTCGTGAACCGCGAGTTCCGACTCCGCTCCGCAGCCGCGCGCGCCGACTACCTCGTCCGCTTCGCCCGCGCGCTCGGCGGCAGCGACTGGACCCCGGTCAGCTTCGCCTTGATGAGCTCCCACGTCCACCTCGCGCTGGTCGCCGGGGCCGGGCCCGCCTCGGCGTGGATGAAGCCCCTCCACACTGGGGTCGCCGCCGCGCTCAACCGTGACCAGCGACGCCTGGGTCCTGTGTTCGCTGAGCGCCCGCGCAACGTCACCATCCCGGCCGACCGGACCGCGTACCTGCTCGCCTACCTGCACAACAATCCCGTGCGCGCCGGGCTCGTCCGAGACCCGGCCGACTCCGCCTGGACCGCGCACCGCGCGCTCATCGGCGAGGAGCCGCCGCCGCCCTGGCTCGACGTCGCGCGCGTCCTCGGCGCGTGCGGCTTCGAGGCGACCTCCGCCGGGCAGATCGCGTTCCACGAGTTCGTGCGCGCGCGGTCGGCCGAGTCGCGCGACGGCGCGTGGAGCGGCGACGGGGCGGGCGAGGCGCGCGCCGAAGTGCGCAGGCAGGTCGGGCGCGCGGCCGAGCTGGGCTCACCGTCGCGGGCGGGGGCAGGCGACCGGCCGCGGTGGGAGATCTTCGCGCCTGCCGGGGCCGCGGTCGTCCGTCGGTGGCCCGGCGATCTCGCGCTCCTCCGGGCCGTCGCGGCGCGCGCGGCGGGAGTGACTCCCGAGGCGCTGGCGGGGCGCGACCGCACACGCTCGCTCGTCGAGGGTCGACGCCTGGTCGTCTTGGCGGGCGGCATGCTTGGGCGCGGCGTGGGTGAGCTGGCTGACGCTGCTGACGACGGGTGGCACACGCGGGGGATCCCGGGATAGGCGGGAGGTCGGGGGGTAGGGGTACGAGATCGCTGGGGATTCCGGGGGCCGCTGGGCGGGGGCGGGGGCGGGGCCACGAGTGACACACGCGCCGGGAGCGAACCGGCAAGCCCGCGAAATCATTCAGGAGCGGATCGGAGTGGCGCACATCGTAAGTGCGCGAAACCAGCGGAGAGGGGTGCGCCAAGTGCGCCAGCGCTCAGCCCCCGCGCAGGACCTCGCGGAGCCGCGCGACGCCGCCCCACCGCTCGAACAGCCCCCGCGCGTCGGCCCGCCACCCATCGTAGATCCGGTGCTTGCCGGACCCGGGCGCCAGCCAGTAGCCCACGCGGAGCGCCGAGGTGCCACCGTGGATCGGCGAGGGCGAGTAGCCGACCGCGACCGCCGAGGCGGAGCTGGCCTCGCCCAGGTGGTTGCCGGTGCCGGCATTCTCGGCCCAGATGGCCTCGGTCCACTTGCCGGAGTCCAGGTCGACGATCGCGCCGAGGTCGAGCAGGCGCGCGCCGAGCGGCCCGAGGAGCGCCCGCGCCGCCGGCGTGAGCACCATGTAGGGCACCTTGTCGGCGTCGACCTTGCCGGCGGCGACGAGGGGCTGCCAGCACGGATCGCCGTGCGAGACGGGCGCGCCGTCCACGCACACGGACATCCGGGACAGCCAGCAGCAGGCGCTGTCCGTCTGAAGGAGGACCACGTCGCCGGACTGGCCGACTCTGCTGGGGGGCGAGGAGACGGAACTACCGGCGGCGGGGTCCATGGAATTGCCATCCTGCCGCCGGCAGGAACTTAGTCAAAGTCAGTCTGAATCGCGTTCGGAGAGGCTTTCAAACCGGGTGTACTGATTGAGGAAGGCGAGACGGACGGTCCCGGTTGGCCCATTCCTCTGCTTGCCGATGATGATCTCGGCAATACCCTTGTCCTGCGTCTCTTTGTTGTAGACCTCGTCGCGATAGATGAACGCAATGAGGTCGGCGTCCTGCTCGATCGCGCCCGACTCGCGCAGATCGCTCAATTGCGGCCGCTTGTCCGAGCGCGACTCGACGCCCCGGTTGAGCTGCGAGAGCGCCACGACCGGCACGCGCAGCTCCTTGGCGAGCGCCTTCAATCCGCGACTGATCTCCGAGACCTCGCGCTCGCGCGAGTCGTCTCTGCCGCGCGGCCGCCCGTGGATGAGCTGGAGGTAGTCCACCACCACCAGGCCGAGCTCGCCGCCGCCCCGGCGGAAGATGCTCGGGTCGGCACGCCACCGCCGGCATTTCGCCCGGATCTCGAGGAGCGTCGGCGCGCCCGAGTCGTCGATCCAGATCGGCGCCTCGCTGATGCGCCCGGCCGCCTTGGTGATGTTGATCCAGTCGCGCTGATCGAGGAAGCCGGCGCGCAGCTTCGACGAGTCGACGCGCGCCTCCGCGCAGAGGAGCCGCTCGACGAGGGCCTCCTTGGACATCTCGAGCGAGAAGACCAGGAGAGGTACCTTGTGCTCGAAGGCGGCATTCTGAGCGCAGCTCATCGCGAGGGCCGTCTTCCCCATCGACGGCCGCGCGGCGATGATGATGAGGTCGCACGGCTGGAAGCCCGCCGTCATCGCGTCGAGCTTGTGGTAGCCCGACGGGACGCCCGTCACCGCCGACTTGCGCTCGTACCGCGTCTCGAGGGTCTTCACCGCGCCGCGGAGCACCTTCTTGATCGGCTCGTACGCCTGGCGTTGCGACCGCTGCGCGATCTCGAAGATCGAGCGCTCGGCGTCGTCGATGTAGCTGTCGGTGTCGCCGTGCTCCCCGTAGCCGCGCGCGGCGATCTCCTGGGCGGTCTCGATGAGGCGCCGCTCGGTCGCCATCGCGCGCACGAGGCGCGCATGGAAGGCGATGTTCTCGACGGTGACCACGGCGCTCGACAGCTCGGAGAAGTACGTCTCGCCGCCCTGAACGCGCAGCTTGCCGATCGAGTCGACCGAGCGCATCTCGGCGGCCAGCGTGATCGGATCGATCGGCCGCCCCGCGCCCTCCAAGGCGACCATCGCCTCGGCGATCGCCTGGTGCGCCGGGTGGTAGAAGTCGGCCGGCTCGACCAGCTCGGCGATCTGCGAGAGGACCTTGGTGCCGCCCAGGAGTACTCCTCCGATCACCGACCGCTCGGCGTCGAGGTTCTGAGGGAGGACGCGACGCGCCGGCGCGTTCACGCGGCCCTTGCATGGAGGCAGGAATTTGCACGAGCGGCAAACCTGATCCTAGGGTCCGGACACAACCCAACGGGCCGATCGGTCGCGAGGCGAGCTCCGCCTCTGGTGTTAGCAGCACCAGAAGCCACCGAGGCCCAGATAGGAGAAGGACCATGAAGTCCTCTGGACCCCCGTGTGATCTCGCCTCGCGACCGATCAGTCCGTACCTGGAGATCGCGCGGTCGGTCGAAGCCCTCGACGGGAAGCGGCGGCGCAGGAAGGACGCGATCGACCGAGCGCACCTCAACTCGCGCAAGTTGATGATCGGGAAGTAGCCCGCCTCGCCGCCCACAACCGCCGCGAGCGCGATCGACAGCCCGCGGCGGCCTCATCTCGCCCCCGGACGCTCAGCGGGACCTACAAGGCGCAGACGAGGAGCCTCAGCGGGACCTGCAAGGCGCAGACGAGGAGCCTCAGCGGGCACCGCGCACGTCGCGGGCTGAGCCGAGAGCTGCGCCGTCGCGCGCTCGAGGATGTCGGCCATCGTGTCAAGCTGCATTCGCGCCCCGGCACGGTCGCCCAGTGCCAGCGCAAGCCCGATCTCGAGGCGAAGATCCTCGAGGAGGTCGAGGATGTCCCGCATGTACGTCACCCGGTCGACGTCGGTCACAGGTCACCTCTCTTCTTGAGGCGGAGGAGCGCGCGCGCCTCGATCTGGCGCACGCGCTCGCGCGTGAGGTTGACGAGCTGCGCCACCCCCTCGAGCGTGATGCCGCCGCGATCGGCCACGTCGAGCGCGCACGTCTCCTCCAACTCGTCGGGCCCGAGCCCCGGGAACATGACCTTGATGCCACCCCCACGGGGGCTCACCTCGAGACAGAGATGGTGCTTGCAGCTCAGCCAGGGGCACGGCCGCTCTTCGTTGCAGCCGCCGGGCAGACAGTCGCCGCGCGTCTTCGGCCGCTCGGTGAGAAGCTGCTCGTCGAGCCCGTCCAGTTCTACGACCTGCCCCATCTCGTCCTCGAAGTCCCGTGGCCGGATCGTGCGGGACCACGGCGTCACCTTCCTTCGCTGGCGCTCCTGCTGGCCGATGAAAACCGTGCTGCAGCGGGCGCCGCAGTAGATCGCGTCGCTTCGTCGCTCCTTCGGGATGGGCCCGCGGCACGCCCTGCACACGCGCGCGGGCGCCCCCTCGACGGGGAGCAGCGCCAGTTGTTCGGGGGGCGCCGCGGGGCGGGGCGCAGTGGATCGACGGTTCACATCGGCCTCCCATGAAGCGTCTCGAGGAGACGGAAGCCATCCAGGCACGCGATCCGCCCGGTGTGCGGGTCGGGCGAGAGGCTCCGCGACAGGAGCGCGGCGAGCGAGCAGCGAGGACAGCCCTCGCGCTTGCCGGCGTCGAGCAGACCGTTGCCGAGGACGTGGTCCTCCAGCTCCAGCCAGCACTCGGCGAACGAGGCGCCGCTCACCGGCAGAACTCCGGGTCGGTCGCGATCTGCCGGAGGATGTGGGACACCGCCTGGTCGCTCTTGTCCCCGGCGGGACCCGGCAGCAGCCCGTCGACATAGGCGAGAGCGGCTCGGTAGCCGCGCAGGTAGTCGGTAGAGGCGGAGTCGGCCTCGGAGAGTGCCTTCTCGGCGCGCGCCAGCTCGGCCTTCACGGAGTCACGCATCGCCGCCCTCCTTCGCCGCCAGCGGCGGCAGCCACACGTCCAGGTCGAGCTGCCGCCGACGGTGAAGGAAGGCTCGCCCGAGCTGGAGCGCGCCAAGAGCGCCGCCCGCTCGCTCATCGCCGATCAGATCGGCCTCGTGCCGCCCGGTGTGTCGATCAAGATCCTCGACGCGGTCGGCAAGGCCGCGACGGTGCGCGACGTCTACCTCGCGTTCATCGAGTGGTGCGACGCGGCGATCAGCAAGGCGATCGACGGGCAGACCATCACCGAGGTCGGCCATGGCGGCTCGCTCGGCGACGGCGGCGGAGCGAAGGTCGGCGAGACCGTCTCCCAGCGCCTGAAGGAGATGCGAGCCCGCCGCCTCGACGAGTACCTGTCGCGGACGCTGCTCAAGCAGTGGACCACGTATCACCACGGCCCCGACGCGTCCGCACCGAGGCTGCGCCACGACGTCGGCGCGCCCGTCGACAAGAAGTCCGAAGCCGACACCGAGCTCACGCGCGCGAAAACGCTCGTCACGCTCGTCAGTGCCGGGGCGAAGATCAAGCAGCAGCAGGTGGGCAAGGAGTTCCGGCTCGACGAGGCAGCCGAGGGTGACGATCTCCTCGTCGCGCCGCGCGGTGGCGGGGTCGGCGGCGGAGCCGGGCTCGCCGACGGGACGGGAGTCTGCCCGTCGTGCGGCTCGCACTTCCAGCTCAGCGACGCGCAAAAAAAAAAGCGCTCGTTGGCCTGGGGGACCTAGAGGAGCTGATCGCGCTCGCGCCGTCGGTGGCGGGGCGCTCGGTGGAGGACCTGAACGATGGCGTGCTCGAGCTGGTGCAGCAGGAGGGACCGATGAGAGCGAGGGACCTGATCTTCGTGTTGCTGGTGTCGCAGCCGGCGCTGGCGTTCGGCGAGGTGATGCACGAGCTCACGATGAAGGCCGACATGCTCGGCCGCCTCGAGGGCGCGGAGCACCGCCCCGACACCGTCGAGCTGGCCTCGGACATGGGCACGCCGAGCTTCGTCGGGCTGCCGTTCACCGAGGCGAAGGACTTCTTCCAGAAGAAGCAGATCATGTCGCCCGGCGAGTTCCGGGCGCTCGACGACCGCTACAAGGCGCGCGGCTTCACCATCGCCGGCGTGAAGAATCGGAAGGTGCTCGAGGACGCGCACGGCGCGCTCTCCGCGGCGATCTCCGACGGCGTGAGCGAGCGCGACACGATGAAGCGCCTGCGGCAGGCGTTCGTCGACGGCGGCGAGGCGTGGCCCGGCGACTTCCACATGCAGACCGTGTTCGACCAGAACATCCTGGGCGCCTATGCGGCAGGGCGTTATGCGCAGCTCACCGACGCGCACGTCCTCAAGACGCGCCCCTTCTGGCAGTACCGCACCGCCGGCGACAGCCGCGTCCGGCCGGCTCACCGCGCGATGGACAAGCGCATCTTCCCCGCCGACAGCGAGGTGTGGCAGCGCTGGTTCCCTCCCAACGGCTTCCGCTGTCGCTGTGGCGTGGTCTCGCTCTCGCAGGGCGACGTCGATGCCGGCAAGCTCACCGTCGGCGACAAGCTCCCCGACCGCGCCGAGGTCGACGGGCAGTTCACCTGGCTTCGCCCCGACCCGGGCTTCTCGGGCTCGCCGGCGACGCAGGCCGCCGTCGACCACAAGAACGCGGTCCTCCATGAGGACGCGCACGCCTCCCGAGCGCTTCAGGACACGCCCGACGGCCTGAATCGCATCAAGAAGGGCGAGGGTGAGCGCGAGGCGCGCGACGAGCACCGGCGAAAAGAGGCCGATCAAATGACCGGCCTGTCGCCCGCGGAGGTCAGGGCGGAGCTGGAGGAGAGCTTCTGTGTCAACGCCTACCCGCGGGTCGACGAGCTGCCGGCCGCGGGGGAGGCGTTCGTCGACTGGCACTCGTACAGTCAGAACCTCTTCGCCCAGGATCAGATGGTGGCCCGCGTCGTCCAAGAGGACGGCCTGTACGGGCTGCGCGATCGGATGAGCATCGTCCCCAAGGCGACGTACATGCGCCGCTGGGAGCCGGCGGCCTGGCCGGATCCCGAAGTCGTCTACGACGACGCGCTCGCCCGCGAGCTAGGACTCGATCCGGCCCCGCCCGCGACGACGACAGCGCGCTCGACGGAGTACGCGCTCCGGATGCGCGTGCGGGCCGGGGAGCTGCCCCGCCTGCTCGAGCTGCTCGAGGCGGCCGGGCAGAAACAGGCCGGCGCGGTGCGCAAGGCGTGGAAGGTCCAGGACGTGCGGATTGCGACCGGCGAGGGGATGCCCAGCGCGGCCGACGGTGACAAGTGGGTGGAGGTCTGGCGCAACTCGCGCGTTCGTCCTGACGGGACGGAGATCGTGACGCTGTCGAGGGAGAGGCTGAAAGGATGGACGGCGCGGCTGATCGTCGTGAACCGCAGCCTCTACGAGGTGCTCGGATGAGGCTCCTGCTGGCGCTTCTTGTCGTCGCGGAAGTAGATGGCCTGGGCGTCGCGGTTGAGCGAGCGCACGAGGCAGCCGTCGAAGTCGCGGAACTCGCGCCCGTCGACGAGCGCCCATCCCTGGCTGCCGGAGTCGGCGCGGACCTCGATCCCGAGGCGCACGACGCATGCCGGGCAGATCACGCGCAGCGGCGAGAGGAGCGCGCGGCCGGCCCACGGTCCGAGGTCGCGGGTGTCGATCTCCACGGCGGCCTTGCATTCGGTGCATTCGTAGCGGGCCATCGCTCTTCTCTACGCCCGCGGCTGGGCGCGGGCAACCTTGCGTCGCCGGCAGCGCGGCAACGCTGCCGCTGTTCGGCAGGCGATGCAGGCTGCGGGGCCGTGCGACTGGACCAGGCGAGGAAACCGGACCTGTCAAGATCGCCGCCGGTCGGGCGATCGGCCGGTTTGCCCCAGGGCTGCGTCGCCGACCGGCGGAGGGGGGCAGCCGCGGACGATGTCGGAAAAGCGAAAATGAACGAGTTTAAACGCCTTCCAGGGGCCTCGCAGAAGGCACTCGCCGGGGGGCGCAGGGCATGAGAACGCACTCTGAGCCTTCGCCTGCCCGGCGCGTCCTCGCCCTGGGGGGCGAGGTGTTCGCGCTCCTGGCCGAGGGAGCTGACGCGCCCTCGGAGGTGCAGGTCTTCCGAGAGGGGCAGTTCCTGACCCACCCGACCGGGCCGCTCAAGCTAACGGCGGCGATCTTCGAGGAGGTCCTCCGCAACTTCGCCGCCCGTGGGACCGATCCCGTCGTCGATCGCGAACACGAGAGCGTGCTGCCCTTTAATGTTGAGAACGCCCGGGGCTGGGTGAAGAGCCTCCGCGTCGGCCCGAACCCGCGCGACGCCTCGACCAAGGCGCTCTTCGCCGCCATCGACTGGACGCCCGAGGGCGCAGAGGACGTCGCGCGCAAGCACTTCCGCTACGTCTCAGGCGGCCTGTTCCGCGACGGGAAGGACGACAAGGGCAAGAGCGTTGGCGCGGTCCTCGACCACGTCGCGATCGTCAAGCGCCCCTTCATCAAGGGGATGGAACCGATCACCAACAGCGACGGCGTTGGCCGTCCAGGAGAGACGACCATGAACGAAAAGCTCCGGGGGACCCTCATCGCGCTGTTCCGGGCGCCGGCCGACGCCGACGAGGACGCGCTCCTCGCCCTGGCCGAGAAGGCGGCGCTCGCCAAGTGCGGCATGTGCGGTGGCAGCGCCGGCGCGGCGGTCTGCTGCAAGGACTGCGCGTCGAAGATGGCGTTGTCGTCGGACGCGATCGGCGCGCTCGGCCTCGCCTCGACGGCGACCGGCGCGGAGGTCTCGGCGAAGGTCATCATGCTCGCCGGGGGCGCCAGCGACGCCGCCAGGCTCAGCGCGCGCGTCGCCGAGCTGGAGGTCGTCGCCCTCGCCCGCGAGGTCGATGACGCGATCGCCACCTTCGCGGTCGCGCCCGCCGAGCGCGACGGCCTGATCAAGCTCGCCAAGAGCGACGTCGCGCTGTTCCGGGACCTGGTCAGCAAGCGCGAGAAACGCCCCGTCGGGCCGGGCGGCAAGCGCCTCGTGACGCCGCCCGTGCCGACCGGCCGCGAGATCCACGACAAGCAGGAGGAGGCGATCAGGGTCCCCGGCCTCCAGCACGCCCGCGTTCAGCCATTTTCCGATCAGTCGCAGCAGCACGCCATCACATACCCGCCGGCGGAGAATCTCCTGGAGGTGCGCGTGATCGAGAGTGTCGA
>JAJXSP010000125.1 GCA_021784515.1 Myxococcales bacterium
GGCGCGCGCGGCCGCTCCGCCCGTCGGAGCGGGGTATGGAGTGGGTGCTCCTCCCGAGCATCGCGCGCCGCGGCTTCGCCCGGCTGGTCGGGCAGCAGGAAGAGATCGCACGCTGGTCGGAGGAGGCGCGCTGGAACCGCCTCGCGCTCGACGGCGCGGGCTCGACGGGCGTGATCGCCGCCGGCGTGGGTGTCGGCTACCTCCTCGAGAGCAGCGACGGCGCGCCGCCGCCGTACCTCCGCCTCGGCACCTGGCCGGCACCCGCCGCGATGATCCGGCGGCTCTTCGAGAAGGTGGACGAGGTGCTGGTGCTCGAGGAGGGCTACCCGCTCCTCGAGCGCGCGCTGCGCGGGCCGCTCGGCCCGGGGGCAAAGCGCGTGCGCGGGCGGCTCGACGGGACGCTGCCGCGCACCGGCGAGCTGGACCCCGACTCGGTGCGCGCGGCGCTCGGCCGGCCGACGCTGGCGCACGCCGAAGCGCCGACGGTGCCACCGCGCCCGCCGCGCCTGTGCGAGGGCTGCCCGCACTTCGACTCGATCGCCCTGGTGACGGCGATCCGCGACGAGCAGCCGGCGACGCGCGTGTTCGGCGACATCGGCTGCTACACGCTCGCCGCCTACCCGCCGCTGTCGGCGTGCGACACGACGCTCTGCATGGGCGCCAGCATCGGCATGGCGATGGGCGCGGCGCAGGTGGGGATGCGCCCGGTGTTCGCCCTGATCGGCGACTCGACCTTCACCCACTCGGGGATGCCCGCGCTGCTCGGCGCGGCGCGCCAGGACCTCGATCTCACCGTCCTCATCGTGGACAACGCCGCGGTGGCGATGACCGGCTGCCAGGAGACGTTGGCGACGGGCGACGGGCTGGCCGCGATCGTGCGCGGGCTCGGCGTCGACCCGGCGCACGTCCACGTGCTGCGCGCGCACCACCGCGATCACGAGGCCAACCTGGCGCTCGTCCGGCGCGAGGTCGATCACCGCGGGCTGTCCGTGATCATCGCGCACCGCGAGTGCGTCCTCACCCCGAAGCGCTGACATGCGAACCGACCTCCTCCTCGCCGGCGTCGGCGGCCAGGGCATCCTCACCGTCGCGCGGATCCTCGATCTCGCCGCGCTCGACGAGGGGCTCGAGCTGCAGCAGGCCGAGGCGCACGGGATGAGCCAGCGGGGCGGCGCGGTGCAGGCGCACCTGCGCATCGCCGACGGCCCGGTCCACGGCGCGCTGGTGCCGCGGGGGCGCGCCGACGCCATCCTCGCCCTCGAGCCGATGGAGGGGCTGCGCGCCCTTCCATACCTCGCGCCGGGCGGCGTGATGGTGAGCCAGGCCGCGGCGAACGACGACACGCCCGACGCCGAGCGCCTCCTCGACGCGATCGCCGCGCTGCCGCGCCACGTGCTGGTGCCGGCCGGCCGGATCGCGCGCGCGGCGGGCAGCGCGCGGGCGCAGAACCTGGTGCTCCTCGGCGCGGCCACGCCGTTCGTCGGGATCCGCGAAGCCGCGATCGCGCGCGCGATCGAGCGCGCCTTCTCGCCGCGGGGCGCGCAGGCGGTTTCGCTGAACCTCGCGGCCTGGCGCGCGGGCATCGCGGCGGGCGACGCCTACGCCCGCGCGATCGCCGACGGCGCCTCGCGCACCGAGGCGCTCGAACGGGCGCAGCGCCCACCCAGGGCGCCCGGTTGACAGATCGTCGTCCTCCTGTATAACCGTCGCGCTTTCCCGGGAATACGGCACTCGCCGGCCCGGTTTCCGCCGCAGTCGCCGGATACCGCAGGAGCGTCGATCCCGGCTCCAAACAACTCGAAGGGGATGACCAGGACGCCATGGCCGATGACCGTGTGATGATCCACGTGGACCAGCTCACCAAGGTCTACGGAGCCAACCCAAAGCCGGCGGTCGATCGCATCTCGTTCGACGTGCACGCCGGCGAGGTGCTGGGCTTCGTAGGCCCCAACGGCGCGGGCAAGACGACCACCATGAAGATCCTGGTGTCGTTCCTGGCGCCCACCTCGGGCCGCGCCACCGTCGGCGGCTTCGACGTGTACGAGCAGTCGCTCGAGGCGCGCCGGAAGATCGGCTACCTACCCGAGGACACGCCCCTGTACCGCGACATGACGGTGCTCGAGTACCTCCAGTTCGTGGCCCGCGTGCGCGAGATCCCGCCGGCGCGGTTCCGCGCGCGGGTGAAGGACGTGGCCGAGCGCTGCGCGATCGGGCAGCGCCTCGGGAGCCTGATCGGCGAGCTGTCGAAGGGCTACCGGCAGCGCGTCGGGCTCGCGCAGGCGCTGCTGCACGACCCCGAGGTGCTGATCCTCGACGAGCCGACGAGCGGCCTCGACCCCAACCAGATCGTCGAGATCCGGAACATCATCAAGGAGTTCGGGAAGACCAAGACGGTCATCTTCTCGACGCACATCTTGCCCGAGGTGCAAATCACCTGCTCGCGGGTGATCGTCATCTCCGACGGGCGCATCGTCGGCGACGCCTCGCCCACCGAGCTGGGCCGCATCCTCGAGAACGAGCGCGGCATGGAGCTGGTGGTCGAGTTCGCGGGCGGCGACGCCGCGGTCTCCGCGGCGCGCGATGGCCTCGAGAAGGTGTCCGGCGTCGTCTCGATCAAGCCGTTCACCGACCCGGGCGAGGAGCAGCGGCCCGGGCGCTTCCTCGTCGGTACCGCCGTCGGCAAGGACGTGCGCGAGGAGATCTTCCGCGCCGCCGCCGGCGCCAACGCCAAGCTCGTCGAGGTGAGCCGCCACGCGCCCCTCGAAGACGTGTTCCGCCACATGACGCGCGCCCCGCAGGACCGCGCCGGAGCCTAGCCATGAGGAACTCGCTCGCCATCGCCCGTCGGGAGTTCTCCGCCCTCTTCAACTCGTTGATCGCGCTCGAAGGAGGCGCTCGCTGATGCGCAACTCGCTCGCCATCGCGCGCCGGGAATTCGGCGCCTACTTCAACTCGCCGATCGCCTACATCTTCATCGTCGTCTTCCTGCTGATCTCGGGCTACATGTTCTTCACCGAGATCACGACGGGGACGCCGCAGGCGGACATGCGGCCGCTGTTCGGCCTGTCGCCGCTCATCTTCTGCATCTTCGGCCCGCTGGTGACGATGGGCCTGTTCTCCGAGGAGAAGGCCACCGGCACGCTCGAGATGCTGCTCGCGCTGCCGGTCACCGACTGGCAGGTCGTCGTCGGCAAGTTCACCGCCGCCGTCGGGCTCATCGCCACCACGCTGGCGATCACCCTGCCCTACGCGTTCTTCGTCGCCGGGTACGGGCACCTCGACTGGGGCCCGGTGATCGGCGGCTACCTCGGCCTGCTCCTGATGGCCTCGGGCTACCTCGCCGTCGGACTGATGACCTCGGTGTGGACGAAGAACCAGGTGATCGCCGCCGTCGTCGGCTTCCTGTTCTGCTTCGCCCTGTTCCTCTTCGGCAAGCTGCTGCAGCTCGTGCCACCCTGGCTGGCGCCGACGGTCCAGGCGCTCAGCTTCGACTACCACTTCCAGTCGATCGCGCGCGGCGTGATCGACGTCCGCGATCTCCTCTACTACGCGTCGCTGATCGGGGTGTGCCTGATCGTGGCGCAGACCTCCCTCGAGAGCCGGAGGTGGAGGTAGCCATGGCCGCCCCGAAGACAATCCACAAGGGCCGCACCGCCGCCAACTCGCTGATCACGGCGATCGCCGTCGCCGGCGCGATCGTCGGCGTGAACATCATCGCCTCGCGCTTCTCGACGCTGCGCTGGGACCTCACGCAGGACAAGATCTACCGCCTCTCGCCGGCGAGCCGCGACACGGTGAAGAACCTGCCCGACCGGGTGACGGTCAAGGCGTTCATCTCCAACGGCCTGCCACCGCCGATCAACGCCTACGGGCAGTACATCCGCGACCTGCTCGACGAGTACGCCGCCGCCTCGGGCGGGAAGATCACCTGGGAGGCGATTGATCCGACCGCGCCGGGCAAGGACGCCGAGGACACGCGCAACAAGCGCGAGGAGTACAAGTCGAAGTACAAGATCAAGCCGATCACGCTCGAGGTGTTCAAGGAGAACAAGCTCGAGATCGGCGGCGACAACTTCCTCGGCATCGCCTTCGTCTACGGCGAGAAGATCGAGTCGATCCCGCAGATCGCCTCCACCGAGGGGCTCGAGTACCGCATCACCTCGCTCCTCAAGAAGCTCACCGAGGTGAAGCGCAAGAAGATCGGCTTCGCCTCGACCGAGGCGGAGATGACGCCGTCGCAGGGCCTGCAGTGGTTCCCGCAGGTGGTGCAGGACTACGACGAGACGCAGGTGCCGCTCGACAAGCCGATCCCCGACGACATCGACGTGCTGTTCGTGGTCGGGCCGAAGCAGCCGTTCACCGACCAGGCGAAGTACCACATCGACCAGTTCCTCATGAAGGGCAAGCCGGTGGCGATGTTCGTCGACGGCATGATCATCGATACCCCCCGGGGTATGCAGATGCCCGGCATGGAACAGCCGCGCATCGGCCGCTCCAACGACACCAACCTCGTCGACCTGCTCGACAAGTACGGGCTGAAGGTCCGCGAGGACCTGATCCTCGACCCGCAGAACGCGCCGGGCGCCGTCCCCGTCGAGGGGCAGCTGTACCTCGCCAACTACCCGACGTTCATCCGCGTCGACGAGGGCGCCTTCAGCCAGAAGCTGGGGATCACCTCGCACCTGAACGGGATCATCGTGCCCTTCGCCTCGTCGGTCGAGCTGACCGGGGATCTGAAGGACAACAAGATGGCGGGCGTCACCACGACGCCGATCGCCTCGTCGAGCCCTGACTCGTGGCGCCAGAGCGGCTTCTTCGTCTTCAACCCGCAGGTCAAGCTCGAGAAGAGCGGCGACAAGGGGCCCTTCACGCTCGGCTACGCCGTCGAGGGCAAGCTCAAGAGCGCCTATCCGGCCGGCCCGCCCGGCACGCCCGCCGGGCAGTCGACCCCCGAGTCGGAGAAGTCCGTGAAGGAGTCGCCCGGCACGCGGCTGGTGGTGTTCGGCTCGAGCGGGCTGTTCCAGGGCGAGAACCTCCAGCCGGTGATCCAGCACGTGCCGGCCTACCTGAACAACCTGCTGTTCTTCAATCAGACGGCCGACTGGCTCGTGAAGGACGACTCGCTGATCGCCCTGCGCGCCAAGGGCATGGGCCAGCGGCCGCTCAACGTCCCCGTCGACGGCAGCGCGCCGATGTGGCGGTGGCTGTGCGAGCTGGGCCTGCCGCTCCTGGTGATCCTGCTCGGCGTGGCGCTGTGGCTGGTGCGCAGCGCGCGTCGCCGGTCGATCTCGCTCCAGTCCCTCTAGCCGCGTCGATTCCTCGAGGCCCATCATGCAGCAGAAGACCCTCATCTCCCTCGGTGCTCTCCTCGCGATCGGTGTGCTGGCGTGGCTCACGCTGCGCGCGCCGCAGAAGGGGCAGCGGGTAGGGCCGCCGCCGCGGCCGATCGCCGCGTTCAAGGCAGCCGACGTAAAGGAGCTGGAGATCAGCTCGGACCACGGCAAGAACCACGTGGTGCTCAAGCTCGACGGCGCGGCGTGGCAGGTGACGCAGCCGCAGGCGTGGCGCGCCGATCAGTCGCTGGTGAAGAACGCGGTGGACCAGCTCGAGAAGGTGAGCTTCGGCGACCTCGTCACCGAGAACACCGCGAAGCTCGGCGAGCTGGAGGTCAGCGACGACAAGGGCGCGCACGTGATCGCGCGCGGCGCGGGCCCGGGAAACAGTGTCCTGTTCGACGCGTGGCTCGGCAAGGCCGGCGGCAGCGGCTTCACGATGCTGCGCCCGGCGGGGAAGAACGAGGTGTGGCAGGCGAGCGGCGTGCAGAAGTACGCCTTCGCGCGCGAAGTGAAGATGTGGCGCGACCACACCATCACGGAGTTCAACCGCGACGATCTCGGAAAGCTCGCCGTCGAGGCGGACGGCCAGAAGGTGGTGCTCGAGCGGATCACGCAGACCGCCGAGGAGAGGAAGGCGAACAAGGAGCCGACGTGGAGGGTGGCCTCGTCCACGGTGAAAGTGGACCCGCTCGACGACAGCGTGCCCAACGGCATCCTCAACGCGATGGTGAGCCTGCGCGCCGCCGACTTCGACGACGGCGCCAAGGCCGCCGACGTGGGCCTCGCGCCGCCGCGGATCAAGATCACCGCGACGGTGAAGGGGCAGGACACCGTGCTCCTCGTCGGCAACTCGAAGGGCGACGACAACTGGCTCGCCATCGAGGGCAAGCCGCAGATCTTCCTGGCGCAGAAGTACCTGGTGGAGCGGCTGGCGCAGAAGCCGGCGAACTTCCGCGACAAGACGGTGGTGAAGGCGAAGCAGGGCGACCTCGTGGAGATCGACGTGGCGACGGGCGACTCGTCGATGGTGCTCAAGCACGACGGAGACAAGTGGACGGTGCAGGGCAAGGCCGACGCCGACGAGGGGAAGGTGAAGGGGATCGCCGCGGCCTTCGACAACCTCGCCGGCACGTCGTTCTCCGACACCGCCGACCCGAAGGTGACGGGGATGGCGAAGCCGACCGGGACGGTGACGCTCAAGCTGCGCGACAAGTCGCAGGTCGCGGTGAAAATCGGCGCGGTGAAGGACGGCACCGACTACTACGTCCAGCGCGTGGGCTCGCCCGACGTGGTGATGGTGAAGAAGTGGGCCGCCGATCGCTTCCTGAAGAAGCCGGCGGACCTCACCAAGGCCGCGACGCCGCAGGCGCCGCCGGGTGGCATGCAGATCCCCGGCATGCACTGATTCGCGGAGGGGGGGAGCTACTTCGCGCGGAAGACGATCAGGCCGCGCGTGGGGTCGTACGGTGAGACGGCGACGGTGACCGAGTCGCCGAGGACGACGCGGATGCGGTTGCGGCGCATGTTGCCGGCGAGTTGGGCCAGCACGTGGTGGCCGGCCTCGACCTCGACCCGGAAGTTCCCGCCGACCATGACCTCCTTCACCACGCCCTCCATCTGAACCAGATCGCTACGAGCCAAGGCTCACTCCTCTCTTCGTTCGTCCTCTCGGGTTCCTCGGACCGGAGAGAAAACCAAGCGCGCGCCAAGAGCCAGATCAATCACCTCGTAGGCTGCCGGTTCCCGGCCCCGGACGGTCAACGCCGCTCGTCGGCCAGCACCTGGAGCGCCCGCTCGGCGGCGCGTTGCTCCGCTTCCTTCTTGCTCTTGCCGGAGGCGCGCGCGAACTCGCGGTCGCCGAGGCTGAGCGCCACCTCGAAGGTCTTGTCGTGCTCGGGCCCGTTGGTGGCGACGACGGTGTAGCGCGGCGGGAGCTTGAGATCGGCCTGCGCGCGCTCCTGGAGGCGGGTCTTGTAGTCCGATGCGCCGGCCTCGGGGACGGCGCGGATCGCCTCGCCGAAGAGGTGCCGCGCCACCTCGAGCGCGCAGCCGAACCCGCCGTCGAGGTAGATCGCGGCCATCACCGCCTCGCAGGAGTCGGCGAGCAGCGACGGCTTGCGGCGGCCACCGGTCTGCTCCTCGCCGCGCCCGAGGAACAGCCACTCGCCGAGCCCGAGCGCGGAGGCGATCTCGGAGAGCCCCTGCTCGCTCACTACCTGGGCGCGGGTCTTCGACAGCTCGCCCTCGCTGCGCTCCGGGTAGGCCTCCATGAGGAGGTGGCCGATGGCGAGGCCGAGGAGCGCGTCGCCGAGGAACTCCAGGCGCTCGTTGTCCTCGCGCCCCTGCCGCGGGTTCTCGTTGAGGAACGACTTGTGGGTGAGCGCGCGCTCGAGCAGCGACGGGTCGGCGAAGTGGTGGCCGAGCAGCGCCTCGAGCGCCTGCCAGGAAGGTGCGTCCTGGTTCACGCGCGGATGCTACCACGTCGCGCCGGCGCACGGCCGGCGTCGGTCAAGCGATGAAGCCGCCGCCGATCACCGCGTCGCCGTCGTAGAACACCGCCGCCTGCCCGGGCGCGATGGCGCGCTCCGGCTCGTCGAAGCGCACCCGCGCGCGCCCGTCGCCGAGCGGCTCGAGGCGCGCCGGGCGAGCCGGGTGGCGGTAACGGATCTGCACCGCCGCGCGCTCGGCCGCCGGGCGCCACCACACCACGTCCTCGACGGTCATCTCGGCTCGCGCGAGGTCGGCGGCACCGCCCACGTGCACCGTCGCCGAGGAGGCGTCGAGGCCCACCACGTAGCGCGGCGCGGGGGCCCCGCAGCCGTCGCGGGGCGCGGGCGCGGCCAGGAAGGGACCGAGGCCGCGACGCTGCCCGATGGTGAAGCGGTGGACGCCGTCGTGGCGTCCGAGCACCGCGCCGGTCCCGTCGACGATCGGGCCCGGACGCCCGAGGCCGCGCGCCGAGACGAAGGAGGCGTGGTCGCCGTCGGGGACGAAGCAGATCTCCTGCGACTCGTCCTTGTCGGCGTTCGGCAAGCCGAGGCGACGCGCGTGCGCGCGCACCTCCTCCTTGGTGAGATCCCCGAGTGGGAATTGCACGAAGCCGAGCGCCTCCCGCGGCATGCCGAAGAGGAAGTACGACTGGTCCTTCTGCGCGTCCCGCCCGCGCGCGATCGTCGCGCCCCCCGGCCCCTCGACAATCCGCGCGTAGTGGCCGGTGACGAGCGCGCGGGCGCCGAGCGCGCGGGCGCGCCGCAGGAGCGGGGTGAACTTGACGCGCTCGTTGCAGCGCACGCAGGGGTTCGGCGTCCGGCCGGCCGCGTACTGCGCGACGAAGTCGTCGATCACCGCGGCGCGGAACTCGTCCTCGTAGTTGGCGACGTAGAAGGGGATCCCGAGGTGCGCGCACACGCGGCGGGCGTCCTCGAGATCGCGCGGGCCGCAGCAGCGCCCACCGACGGAGGCGGTGGTGCCGCGCGCGTCGTACAGGCGCATCGAGATGCCGACCACGCGCTCGCCCGCCTCGACGAGCAGCGCCGCGGCGGTGGCGCTGTCGACGCCGCCGGAGAGCGCGACGACGACCGGCGCGGCGGAGAGCATGGGCGGCAAGATGCGGTAGATTCGCGCCATGTTCAAGGGCGCGCGCCTCTCGGTGGCGATCGACGCCCTCGACCACGACGGCGCGGGCGTGGGCTCGGCGGACGGCAGGCGCGTCCACGTGGCCTTCGCGGTGCCGGGCGATCGCGTCGAGGCGGAGGTCGAGCACCTGTCGCCGCACGGGCTCGACGCCTGGGCGCGCCTCGTCGAGGTGCGGGCGCCGTCGGCGCAGCGCGTTCCGCCGGCGTGCCGCGCCTACGGGCGATGCGGAGGCTGCGTGCTGCAGGCGCTCGCGTACCCGGCGCAGCTCGAGCACAAGCGGGCGAGGCTCGCCGAGGCGCTCGCGGCGGCGGGGCTCTCCGTCGAGCCGGGGCCGTGCGTCGCCTCGCCGCGGCCGCTCGGCTACCGCGACAAGTCCAAGCTCGTCGTCGCCGCCGACGAGGGGCGCGTGATCCTCGGCGCGTTCGCGCCGCGCTCGCACGAGGTCGTCGACCTTTCGGGCTGCGCGGTGGCGGAGCCGCCGCTCGACGAGCTGGCCTCGACGGTGGCGGAGCTGGCGACGCGGCTCGGCGTGCGCCCCTTCGACGAGCGGAGCGCGCGGGGCGACCTCCGCCACGTCGTGCTCCGCGTGAGCGCGCGCGGCGAGGTGATGGCGGTGCTGGTGGTCGCGCGCCGGGGGATCGAGGCGATCGCGCGCCTCGGGCGCGCGCTGCGCGCGGCGCGTCCCGAGGTGATCGGCGTCGTCGAGAACCTCCACGCGGCGCGCGGCAACGTGCTGTTCGGCGAGGTCGAGCCCGACGTCGTCCTCGACGGCACGGGGGTGCTCGACGAGTTCGTCGGAGGCACGCGGCTGCGGCTCTCGGCGCGCGCCTTCTTCCAGGTCAACCGCGCCCTGGCGGCGCTCCTGTACGCCGACGTCGCGGCAGCCGCGGCGCTCGGCGGCGTCGAGCGCGTGGTCGACGTCTACTGCGGCGTCGGCGGGATCGCGCTCACGCTCGCGCCGCGAGCAGCCGCGGTGGTGGGGATCGAGGAGCACGCCGGCGCGGTCGCCGACGCGGCGGCGGGCGCCGCGCTGAATCACGTCTCGCATGCGCGCTTTTTCGCCGGCGACGCGGCGGCGCTGCTCGGCGACCCGTCGGTGGTCGGAGATCGCGCGGACGTCGTCGTGCTCAACCCGCCGCGCAAGGGCTGCGATCCCGCGGTGCTCGCCGCCGCCGCGAAGCTCGCCCCGCGGACGATCCTCTACGTGAGCTGCTCCCCGACGACGCTCGCGCTCGACCTCGCCGCTCTCGGGCCGCTCGGCTATCGCGCCCGCCGCGTCACGCCCTACGACATGCTGCCGCACACGCCGCACGTCGAGGCGCTCGCGGTGATCGAGCGCTGATCAGGCGGCGCGGGCGCGCGCCACGATCGCCGGCAGGAGCTCGAGCACGCGGTCGATCTCCTCGTCGGTGTTGTCCCAGCCGAGCGAGAAGCGCACCGCCTGCCGCGCCTCCGCCCGCGGCACGCCGAGCGCGAGGATCGCCGGCGACGGATCGATCGATCCCGAGGTGCAGGCCGCGCCCGTCGAGACCGCCACGCCCTCGAGGTCGAGCGCCATCATCACGACCTCGCCCTCGACGCCGCGGAAGCCGAGGCTGGAGGTGTTGGCCACGCGATCGCGGGCACCGAAGCGGCGCGCCCCGTCGAGGGCGAGCGCGCCCGCCTCGAGCCGGTCGCGGAGGCGCGCCACGCGCTCGACGCGGCCGGACCCCTCGCGGCGCACCAGCGCGCACGCCGCGCCGAGGCCGACGATGCCCGCCACGTTCTCCGTGCCCGGGCGCCGCTCGCGCTCCTGGTGGCCGCCGACGACGAGCGGCGCGAGCGTCACGCCCCGTCGGAGGACCAGCGCACCGGCGCCCTTCGGGCCGTAGATCTTGTGCGCGGAGATCGTGGCGAGATCGACGTCGAGCGCGGCGACGTCGAGCGCCATGCGCCCCACCGCCTGCACCGCGTCGGCGTGGAAGAGCGCGCCGCCGCGGTGGGCGGCCGCGGCGAACGCGGCGAGGGGGTAGCGGTTACCGATCTCGTGGTTCGCGGCCGCGAGCGTGACGAGCGCCGCGCCCTCGGCGAGCCGCGCGACGTCGTCCGGATCGATGGCGCCGTCGCCGGCGACCGGGACGAGCGCGACGCGGAAGCCCTCGGCAGCGAGCGCCTCCAGGCTGGCGCGCACCGCCGGGTGCTCGAGCGGCGACGAGACGACGAGGTCGCGCCCGGTGCGCTCGCGCATCGCCCGCGCCGCGCCGCGCACGGCGAGGTTGTCGCCCTCGGTGCCGCCCGAGCAGAAGACGATCTCCTCGGGGCGAGCGCCGACGAGCGCCGCCACCTCGACGCGGGCGCGCTCGACGAGCTCGCGCGCGGCGCGCCCGGGCCCGTGCGGGCTCGACGGGTTGCCCCAGCTGCCCTCGAGCGCCGCCGCGATCGCCGCGCACACCTCGGGGTGCGGCCGCGTCGTGGCGTTGTGGTCGAGGTAGATCACGCGGCGACGGTAGCCCGCGCCCGCAGAGGCGGCAAGGCGGCTTGCCGGACATTTTCCCTGAGCGTTGACAGGCGGCTTGCGCGGAGTTGCCGCGGCGCGCGTAATCCGCGACACTGCGTGTCCGTGACCTACGTCGCCGGCTCGCTGTTGCTGAGCGCTGGGCTCGTCACGCGGGACCAGCTCCTCGCCTCCGAGGCGCTCCGCCAGCGTGAGGGCGGCACGCTCGGCGAGTGCCTGGTGCGCCTCGGCGTGGTCACCGAGGAGCAGCTGGTCGACTTCTACCATCGGCGGCTGCTCGTGCCGCGGCTCGATCCGGCGCGGCTCGATCGCCCGTCGCCGCGCGCGCTGGCGGCGCTGCCCGCCGACATGGCCGCCGAGTTCCGCGTCTTCCCGGTCGCGATGGACGGCGAGGGGACGATCACGCTGGCGATGGCCGACCCGGCGAACACCCACGCCGTCGACGAGCTGTCGTTCTTCACCGATCGATTCCTCGAGCGCGCGGTGGCGCCCGAGTCGGCGATCCGCGCCGCGATCGAGCGGTGGTATGGCGTGCACTTCGACGCGCCGCCGTCGAGCGCGCCGATCCCCGCGATGGCGCTCGCCCGCCGCGCCACGCCCGCGCCCGCCCCGGTGCTCCTCGAGCGACGCAAGACGCCCTCGCCGGTCCCGAGCCCACCCGCGCCGGTCGAGAAGACGGCGCCGATCCGCCGCGTCACCGCACAGATGCCCATCATGGCGGCGCGCGACCCCGCGGGCGACGGCGTGATGCTCCTCACCCGCGTCAAGCACACCGACGAGCCGGCGGCGCGCCCCGAGGAGAGCCCTCCCACACGCGCGCCGGCGTCCGAGCGCGAGCGCGTCCCGACGCCGGCCGAGATCCTCACCGCCGCGCCGCTCGACCGACCGCGCACGCCGACGGCGCCGCGGCTGCCGGGGCTCACCCTCCAAGACGAGCGGTCGCCGCCGCCGAGCGACGAGCCGATCCCGCTCACCCGCCTCAAGTCGCCGACGCCGGAGCGCCGTCGCGCCGTCACGCTCTCGGGGCTCGGTTCCGATCCGCCGCTCGCGGCGATCCGGGCCGCCCGCTCGCGTGACGAGGTCGCGGGCCTGGTCCTCGACTACCTGGCGACGATGGCCCCGCGCGCCGCATTGTTCGTGGTGCGGCACGGGCAACTCCTCGGACATGACGGCCGCGGCGCCGAGCTCGACGTCGCGGTGCTCCGCGACATGGCGGTCCCCGGCGACGGGGGGACGCTGCTCAACGACGTGGTGCGATCGCGCCTGCCCTATCGTGGCCCGCTCCCCAACACGCCGGCCAATCGCGCCTTCGCGCGCTCGATCGACGGGCGCCAGGGGGACGTGCTGCTGCTGCCCGTGCTGGTCCGCGAGCGTGCGATCGCGGTGCTGTACGCCGACGGGATCGAGTCCACGCTGCCCGACGCCGCGCTCCACGCGGTCAGCCGCGAAGCAGGCCGCGCCTACGAGCGGCTGATCCTCGAAGCGAAGCGTTAACTTCTTAACGTCCGCGTGTCCGAATGCACGGCGGCCGCGCGGCCTGTCGGCACTTCTCCGACGGGAGCGCACCAACGGGCCGGCTGGCAGGAAACCTGCTTCACGCTTGACCGCCCTGTCTACGGGTGCTTGGATCGGAGCCCACCGCCGATGGAACTCGTTCGCCCCGCCGAGAACACCCGGCCCGCGCTCGCCGAGCGACGGGGGCTGCCGCGGTGCGTGGGGGGCGACCGGGA
>JAJXSP010000541.1 GCA_021784515.1 Myxococcales bacterium
CCTTGCAGACCGCATCGAGGTAATTGGTCTTGTAGGACCAGGCCAGTTGCACGTTCGGCCACCGCAGCGCGAATGCGTCGCGCAGCTCGTGATATTTGTTCACCAGCGAGCGCTCGCTGAACACGATCAGCGGCGAGCCGTACTGGGCCAGCAGCTCGCGCACCGGCACTCCCTCGATGTGGGTCACCGGGCGGGCCGCCTGGACGCGCGCGAACTTGTTCATCATGCCCGCGTGGTGCCGCACCAGCGTCGGGCGCTCGTAACGTGGCTTCGTCATCACGCGACCTCAACCAATCGAGCCGTTCCCGTTTCCATTTCCGTTTCCGGCGACAGCCGCAAGACTCCGTGCGAGGCGATCTGCTCGAACTCCTCCATGTGGGCCAATTGGTCGATGGCGATGCGCACGAACATCGTGCCCGCCCGGAAATCGGTCATCGCCTCGACGCTCTCGCCGGCGGCCAGGCGCGCCACCGCCCATGGCAAATTCTGCCCCGCGCCCGCCGACAGATAGGTCCAGGCGGGGAATCGCGGATTCACTTCGATGAGGTAATAGGAGCCGCCGTCGGTGCGCAGCACCTCCAATTCGCAGGGACCGCGCCACTTCGTCGTCGCCATGAAGCGGCGGGTCATCTCGATCAATTGCGGATCCTTCACCGCCACGCCCGCCCAGCCCTTGCCCTTGTCGGTGACGTAGAGCTTCTTCATCGGCACGGCGCCGATGGTGCCGCCCGCGCCGTCGCCGACGGCGACCACGTCGTACTCCTGCCCGGCGTGGAACTTCTGGACGATCACCGGCAATCCCCATTTGGCGACCGTCTTGTGGAACGCGTGCACCGCCTCGTCGAGCGAGCGCGCCACCTCGGCGCCGTAGAACACGCCTTTGAGGAGGAACGGATAGGCGATCTCCTCGTGAATGCGGTAGAGCGCGTCGACGGTGGTGATGGTGCGCGAGGCGGGCACGTCGAGGCCGGCGCGGCGGCCGAGCTCGTCGAGGCGCACCTTGGAGCGCAATTCGAGCTGCTCGCGCGACGGCAGGAACATGTGGATCCCGTGGCGGCGCAGCTCCTCTTCAATCGCGATCATCGAGAGCAGCTCGGAGTCGAGCGTCGGGATGATCACGTCGAGCGGCACCTCGGTGTGGATCTGGAGGATGCGCTCGAGCAGCGCCTCGGAGCCCTGGCTCGGATAGGGGATCAGCCACGAGCCCTCGAGGCCGAGCTCGCGGGAGTAGATTCCCGGGTCGAGGGTGTCGTAGGCGAGCCCGACCAGCTTGCCGCGGAACCCGGGGGCAAGGCGCAGCCCGCGCATCACGGAGACGCCGGGGCCCGGGTTGTCGGTGGCGTTGAGGCCGGTGACGGCAATCGCCAGATCGCCGCGGTGGGCGGGCATCAGGCCTCTCCTTCGCGGGGCAGGAGCCCCTGCTCGCGCAGCACCAGGAGGAACTCGCGCACGTCGCGGTGGAGGTCGTCGCCCTCGACGAGGTCGAACGCCTCGCGCAGCGCGGCCTCGATCTGCTCGGGCGTGGCGCCCTCCTTGAGCTGCAGGAGGATGAAGCGCCCCGTCGGGTTCACCGTCGAGGTGATGCCGGTCATCGGGTCGAACACGAAGCCGCTGTCGCTGATGGCGAGGTCCTTCAGGCGGGCGCTGGCGGTCTTCGGTTCCTGGGTGGGCAGTGCGTCCATGGGTCTCCTCGAGCGACGACCGGGCCCAGAGCAACCGGCGGGCCGAGGACTGGAATCCACCACGGCGCGGGTTTCCGCGCCACGCGGTCGGCGGGTGATGCAGAAGTCGCACGGCGGGTGATGCAGGGTTTGCACGACCGCACGCGGGAGTCGTGGGGACGGTATTGCTTTTCCAACCGTTCTCCTGGGAGCGCATTCTTGCGGCAGGGAGAGAAGCGAAGGAAAAGCAATACCGTCCCCCCCGTGATATGTCCCCCCCGTGATATGCCCCGCCGCGTGATATGAGGACGCGATGAATCCCGAGCGCACCGACGGGGCAGCACGCCTCGCCCGGTTCGGCCACTCGCTCGTGCTGCTCACGGTGCTGGTGGCGGTGTTCGCGGTCACGCTCGTCGCGGTCGGGCTGGTCTCCTACCGGCAGGCGGTCGGGCACGCCCGCGAGGGGCTGCGGGCGCGGCTGGCCGATCGCGCCTACGCCGTCGTCGCGGCGGTCCGTGCCGGCAGCGCGCCCACGCCCGAAGCGGCGGCGGCCGCCCTCGCGCCGCTTCGCCCTTCGGAGGGGTGGGTGCGCGTCGTCGACGGCGGCGGCGCGGTGCTCGCCTCCTCGCGCAGCGGTGAATCGGGACGGCGAGGGACGCCGCTCGACCTGCCGCCGCCCACCGTCGAACCGCCACCGCCGCCGCGGGCGCGCTTCGTCGACGGCGGCCGCGCCCTCGAGGTGTGCCTGGTCGTCCCGCCCGCGAAGCGCCACGAGCTGCTCGGCGTCGCCGGCCCGTCGCCCGGTGCGGGCCTCCCGGCGAGCGCCGCACCCGAGTTGGCCGCGCAACCGCTCGATGCGCCGCGGCTCCTCGCCGCCTGTGCGGGCATGTCGCTCGACGAGGGGCTGGTCGGCGTCACAGCCGCCCGCGTGCAGGTGGCCGCCTCGGTGGTCGCCGCGATCCTCTTTGGCCTGCTCGCGCTGCTCAACATCCGGCAGGCGCGCCGCGCCGCCGCCGTCGCCGTCGCCAGCGAGCGCCGCGAGCGGCTCGCCCACCTCGGCCAGCTGGCGGCGATCGTCGCGCACGAGGTCCGCACGCCGCTGGCCACCATTCGCGGCTTCGCCCAGCTCCTCGTCGAGCGGCTCGCCGGCGACGACGAGCGCCGCCGCGGCCCGGCCGAGAAGATCGTCGCCGAGACCGATCGCCTGAGCCGGCTGGCCGAGGACCTGCTGGGCTACGCGCGCCCGGCGCCCCTGACGCGC
>JAJXSP010000126.1 GCA_021784515.1 Myxococcales bacterium
GATCTCTGGGCGGTGTGGGCGAGCGCGAACGACCTGTTCATCGCCGGGTCGAGCGGCGTCGTGCTCCATGGCGCGGGCGGCGCGCTGGTCCGCGAGCCGACCGGCACCGCGGCCGACCTCCTCGCCCTCGGCGCCGGCGTCCTCGCCGCGGGCAGCGGCTCGACGGTGATCGCCGGCCGATAGGGCGCCGGCCGCCCGGCCGCATGCCACGCGCCGCCTGGTCTCGGAGAGGCGGTGACCGCCGTCGTCAGAACAGCGCACGTCGAACATCGACGAGGTCGCGTACGACAAAACGCTCGAGGCTGTGGCCGCGACCGTGGGCATTGGTCGGCTCGCAAAGGCTCGCGCGCGCCTTGTACGGGCGCTGCGCCCCGTCAGTGTTCGTGCGCTCCCGCTACGCCACGACGGCGGGATCGTCGTCCCCGCGTTCGGGCGCTGCCCTCGCAGTGGGCCTCGTCCCTTCGCACGGGCGATGGAAGGGCAACCAATTCGTTCTACTGGCAGACGTTGTTGACGCAGTTCTTCGCGCCGGTGCAGGTGTTGTTGCAGGAGCCGCAGTTCGAGTTGTCGCTGGGGAGGCAGGTGCTGCGGCAGCAGAGCTGGCCGCCCGGGCAGACGTGGCCGCACGAGCCGCAGTTGTTCGGGTCGGTGACCAGGTTGACGCAGTTGCCGCTGCACTTGGCGAGATTGCCGAGACAGGCGCCGCCGCACACGCTGTTGGAGCAGAGCGTCCGCGGGTCGACCATCGCCTCGTTCGACGGCTTGCAGACGTTGCCGCACACGCCGCAGTTGTTCGCATCGATCGCGAGGTCCTTGCACGAGCCGGTGCAGCACTTCGGGTTCCCGCCGCGGCAGACGTTGCCGCAGGAGCCGCAATTGTTGTTGTCCGTCTGCGGGTTCACGCACGCGCCGCCGCAGCACAGCCAGCCGCCAGGGCAGACGTGGCCGCAGGAGCCGCAGTTGTTGACGTCGCTGTTGAGATCCTTGCAGGCGCTGCCGCAGCAGGCCGGTGAGACGCCGCCACAGGTGACGCCGCAACCGCCGCAATTGAACCGGTCATTCGTGGTGTTCTTGCAGCCTCCCCCGCAGCAGCTCCAGCCGCCGGGGCAGGCGTTGCGGCAGGCACCGCAGTTGTTGTTGTCGCTGTTGAGGTCCTTGCAGGAGCTGCTGCAGCACGCCGGCGAGACGCCACCGCAGGTGATGCCGCACCCGTTGCAATTGAACCGGTCGCTCGTCGTGTCCCTGCAGACGCCCCCGCCGCAGCACGCGGAGCCGCCAGGGCAGACGTGGCCGCACGAGCCGCAGTTGTTGTTGTCGGCGTTGAGATCCTTGCAGGTGCTGCTGCAGCACCCAGGTATGACTTCGCCGTTGCAGACGACGCCGCAGCCGTTGCAATTGAACCGATCGTTCGTGATGTTCTTGCAGACGCCTCCGCAGCACCGGTAGCCTGCGCCGCAGACGATGCCGCACCCGCCGCAGTTGTTGTTGTCGCTGTAGACGTCCCTGCAGGAGCCGTTGCAGCACGCCGGCCAGACGCCGGCGTTGCAGGTGATTCCGCAACCGCCGCAATTGTTCCGGTCATTCGTGGCGTTCAGACAAGTGGAGTTGCAGCAGGCCCAGCCCCCGGGGCACGCGTGCCCGCACGAACCACAGTTGGCATTGTTGTACGAGAAGGTCATGCACGAGCTGTTGCAGCACGAGGTTCCACCGGGACACCGGATGCCGCAACCACCGCAATTGTTGTTGTTGGCCGTGGTGTCGGTGCAGGTGGTGGCGGTGAAGGCGAGTCGCGCCCAGCCCAGGCATTGCGTGTAGGAGGTGCTCGAGATCGTGAGGCTGTTCCAGCCGCCGCGATTGTAGGCCGGCGGCGGACCCCCGTAGCTCGAGCTCGAAACGCAGCAGCTGCCGCACCACGGATCGTATCCCACTCCGAACGCACCGAGGTAGCCGCCGTCAATGTACCAGAAGCCGGTGCCACCATAGCACGAATAGTAGAGTGTCATCGAGACGCCGGTGATCGTGAGGCCGCCCGGAACGGGGTCGAAGAAGCTGGGGCTCCCGGCATTCCAGCCATATCCGTTGAGGCAGGCGTAGGAGCTGTAGCCGGTCCAGCCGCAGATGCTGCACCAGCCGCCGCTCCAGTAGGCATTCGCGTAATAGGTGCCGCTTCCACCGCCGCAGTTGACGCAGTTTTGGGCGACATTGTGGTCGACGCACATGCCGTTTTCGCATTCCATGACGAACGGGCAGGCGTTGCCGCACTTGCCGCAATTCTTTCGATCGGTGGACACGTTGACGCAGGTCCCACTGCACAAGGTATCACCCTGCTTGTCGCAGGAGGCGCCGCACTCGCCGTCCCAGCAGCTTTGCCCGTCGGGACAGGCATTGCCGCACGCGCCGCAGTTCTGCTTGTCGCGCTGCAGATCGACGCACGCCCCGGAGCAGCGCGTCTGGCCGTCCTGGCAGTCCGCAGCACATGCGCCCTGGATGCAGCTGTTTCGGAACGGGCACGTGTTGCCGCACTCGCCGCAATTGAGGGGATCATTGGCGGCGTCGACGCAATCGTCCCCGCACCGGAGCAGGGCGGGATCGCACCGCGCGACGCAGGCGCCTCGCGAACAGACCTGTCCCGGGGCGCAGGCGTTCCCGCAGGCGCCACAGTTCTTCGCGTCCGACTGGAGATCGGGGCACTCCTCCCCGCAGCGCGCTGACGATGTGAGGCAGCGCGGGACACATCCGCCCAGGACGCACGCCTGCTTCGGCGGGCAGGCGTTGCCGCAACGACCACAGTTCGCCTGATCGAACTGTGTGTTCACGCAGGCCCCCCCACACTGCGTCTCGCCGATCTGGCAGTCCGACGGGTGCGCTCGGAACGGCGCCCCGCAGGCCCGGTCGCCGGGAGCGCAACCTTCGAGGGCGGCACCGCCGTCCGCTCCCACGGCGCCGGCCCCGACGGCCACCAGGGTCGAATTTCCGCTCGGGGCCCCGGGCTCGTCGGAGGGCGTGGGTGCCTGCGCGACACAGCCGCTCGCGGCGACCAGGAAGATCAGCCAGCCGCGGTTGCCTCTTGGGTTTGTCATGGTGCAGGCCTCCGGCGTCGACCAACATTGTGATTGAGTCACGGTCGTGTTGTCAACCGACTCCACGGGCGCCCGCCCCCTGGGCGCTCGTGCCTGGGGCGCCGTCGGTCGACTCCCGCTTCAGTTGCGCGCGCAGCGGAAGCCGATGGGGCTGTTGATGCCGACGCTGGTGAGGCGGTTCTCGGTGCGCAGATCCATCGTCGAGAAGCCGCCACCGCGCGTGATGCGCACTCCCATCGGACAGCTGTCGGGGCCGGTCGGATCGGTGACGGGGTCCGGACCGTAGGGGCCGTCGCAATCGTGCACCCATTCGCCGACGTTCGCCGCGAGGTCATAGAAGCCCAGCTTGCTGATGCCGGCCGGGAACGACTTCACGGGACAGGTCCCCTTCGGAATGTCGTTGCACACCTGGCCGGCCGGGGCGGAGTTTCCCCAGGGATAGTCGCGGCCGTCGTCGTACCGCGCCGCATACTCCCATTGCGCTTCCGTCGGGAGATCATTGCCCAACCACTGGCAATACGCCTGTGCCGAAAACCAATCGAGGCAGTTCATCGGGTAGTTGGTCCGTTGCGGCTGACCGTAATTGCAGTTGACGGGGTCCATCTGAAATGGAGGAGCACACGCGCCCGCTTGGACGCAGTTCGCGAAGGCCCCGGCGGTCACCTCGGTGACGTCCAGGCAGAACTTCGAGAGCGTCACCTTATGGATCGGGATCGCTTTCGGGATCGCGTTCGAGCCCATCATGAAAGAACCCGCCGGCACCATGATCTGATTGTTCAAGCAGACCAACGGTCCCCGGGTCATATCCGGAGGCGACGTCAGATCGAGCGGCTCGGTGAGATCCCAAATGGGTTCCGTGAGGTCGAGGGGCGGCATGGCGAGGTCCAGGAGCGGCATGGAGAGGTCCGGGGACGGCATGGCGAGGTCCGGGGTCGACATCGTCGCCGAATCGCGGCCGAGATCGACCGGCGGAGTCGCGGCGTCGTCCGGGGCCATTGCCTGATCCGGGGGAGCGGCGCAACCGGCCAGCGTGAGCGTCGCGTCGAGGAGGGTGTGTCCGGCGATGGCGACGTTGACCGAGCTCGTCGCGGTGACCCCTCCGTCGCTGCGCGCGTTCACCGTCACCATGACCGAGGTCGCGTCGTCGGGTGGCACGACGACGATCTGGTGGCCGTTGGCGAAGAAGGCGGCCGGGTCGGCGATTCCCGCCCGACGCTGCAGCCCGTCCGGCTGGACGTCGACGATCACGTCGGCCACCACGGGGTTCGTCAAGCAGCCCGGTTGGACGTCGACGACGACGCCGAACCCCTTCGAGCAGCTCGATCCGCAAGCGACGAGGGAAAAAAGACCGCTCATCACCAGGATGCGCCGCGATCCGAGCCCGTCACGTCGCGACCCGCGATCGAGATGGTCACAACTCGCATTGTCGAGACGAAGCCTGCGCATCGGGCCCCGATTGTCCTCCGGCGGCGGGCATGGCGTCAAGTTCGAAGGCCGCCCCTCCAGGCGGCGGTCCCGGCGCGTCGGATCGGGGGGAGAGGGGACGACGGGGGCGCGTGGCGCCGGATGGTTCTTGCGCTCTACGCCGGGTGCTCGTACCGTCGATCGCACCACATGCGAGGAAGCCTGCTGGTCCCGCTCTTCGCGGTCGCTTCGTGCGTCGCGACGGAGCCTGCCCCTGTCGGTGAGCGCGCTCAGGCGATCATCGGGGGCAGCCTCGACGATGCGGATCCCGCCGTGGTGCTCGTCATCGCGACGAATGGTCCGGGCCGCTCCTTCTGCACCGGGGCGGTCGTGTCGCCGCACGTGGTGCTCACGGCCGCGCACTGCGTCGACCCCGCGGTGGTTGGAGTGGGAAGCACGGTTCAGCTTTTCGTCGGCGACGATCTCAATGATCCGCAGCAGGCCAACGACGAGGCGAACTACGTCGCCGCGCAGGCGAGGGCATTCGACGTCGGATTCGACGCCAAGCGCATCGAGTCGGGCCACGATGTCGGCGTGGTGATCGCGCAGAACCCGCTGTCGGCGGCGCCGCTCCCCATGAACCGCGCCGCCCTGACGGAGGCCGACCTCGACGCTCCGGTGCGGTTGGTGGGATACGGCATCACCGGCGATCCTTCGAACCCCGGCACCAAGCGCCAGGCGAAGACCACTCTCACCGATTACAACGACCTGCTCATTTTGTTCTCGGACAGCCAGCATCAGACCTGCGAGGGCGACTCGGGTGGTCCGGCCCTGCTCGGGCGGAGCGGCGGGGAAGTGATCGTGGGAGTCGACTCGTTCGGCGGTCAGGGCTGCATGAGCGGGGCATACGACACCCGCGTCGACGTCTACGCGGCGAGCTTCGTCGATCCCATCATCAATCAATACGATCCCCCGGTCGACATGGCTGGCCCGGCGGTCGAGGATCTCTCTGCAGCCGATACCTCCACGGGAGAGGAAATGCCGGCCGCCCCGGCCGCGGGTTCTTGCTCCTTGACGAGGAGCCACGATTCGTCGGGCACCTGGCCGCTGGCGCTGGTCGCCCTGTCGTGGTTTCTCCGCCCTTTCATCCGCCGGTCCACCCGTGGCCCGCGGGCGCAGCTTCGGAAAACGGGTCCATCGGTGATACCGTGACAGCCAATGCGCACCGACGAGCGTTCTCGATGATTCGACAGGCACTGTTCATTGCCCTCGCCGCCGGGCTCTCCGGCCTCGCCGGGTGTGGCAGGGGATTCGGGATCGAGGTCGACGTCCAACAGGGCTGCCTCGCCGACCCGGTCGGCGGGACGATCACGGTTCAACTCCAGCCGAGCGGCCAGATGACGACGACGGCGATCGCCGATCCCGCCGGCTTCTTTGCGGGCAATCCCAAGGTCGTCATCGTGCCGCCCGATGGCGCGACGCAAATCACGGTGACCGTCATCGGGCGTGATCGCGACGGCGGCTCCGCGACGGGCACGGCGACGATCTCCATCGCCGGCCACCACGAATTGTCGGTTTCGCTCACTCTCGGGGAGTGCATGCCGGGAAACTTCGACATGGCAACCGCGGGAGACCTCCACGGCGATTCGAGCGCAACCTCGAACGACCTTGCGGGGGCGGATTCGAGCGCCGGCGTCGGCGACCTCGCCGTGGATTCGAGCGCCGGCGTCGGCGACCTCGGCGTGGATTCGAGCGCCGGCGTCGGCGACCTCGCCGTGGATTCGAGCGCCGGCGTCGTCGACCTCGCCGTGGATTCGAGCGCCGTCGTCGGTGACCTCGCCGTCGCCGACCTCGCCGTCGCCGACCTCGCCGTCGCCGACCTCGCCGTCGCGAGGCCCGACCTCGCCGGCTCGGACCTCACCGCCACCCCCGCCGATCTGGCCGTCCCCGATCTCACGCAGCTCGACACCGCCCGTCCGACCGACCTGGCGACGATCGATCTGTCGTCCCCCGATCTCGCGCCGCCGCCCTGCACCGACCAGGCGTGCGCGCTCCTGCCCGCGACGCCGTTCTGCGATCGCCTGACGGGCCGCTGCGTGGCGTGCGCCATGGATTCGCAGTGCGGGCCCGGCACCGTCTGCGACTACAACCTGCACAGTTGCGTCGCGGGTTGCAATCAGGGGCACGGCTGCAGCGACGGCGGGGCCTGCAACGTCGACGCGGGCCAGTGCCAGTGCGCGAACGACAGCAGCTGCGGCGGGATGGCGCCGCGGTGTGACGTGGCGACCGGCAGTTGTGTCGCCTGCCTCCCGGGCGGGCCGGAATGCAACGGCACCTGCTTGAAGGTCAATGGCGTGTATACGTGCCTGGCGAACTGCCAGAGCAACAACGATTGCGCGGCCCCCGCCACCGGTTGCTGCGGCGGCCATTGCGTGAACGAAAATGGCGACATCGACAACTGCGGGGCCTGCGGCGTGGTCTGCCCCGCGATCCCCAACGCGACGCCGGGCTGCAACGGCCAATGCATCGTCAAGAGCTGCGCCTTCGGCTACTTCGACTGCAATGGGACCGTCGCCGACGGGTGCGAGGTGAACATCCAGAGCGATCCGATGAACTGCTCGTTCTGCGGCAAGGTCTGCCCCAAGGACGCGCCCCAGTGCACGGCGGGCATCTGCGGCGGCGGCCAGTGCGCGTTGAACCAGGCGATGTGCAACGGCGTCTGCAAGGACGTGCTCAGCGACGTCAACAACTGCGGCAGCTGCGGCTACGTCTGCCAGACGTTCCCGAATGCCACGGCATATTGCAGCATGGGGAAGTGCAGCTTCACCTGCACGCCGCCCTACGCCAGCTGCCTGGGCTTCGCGCCCTGCACGCAGGACACGGACACGGATCCCGAGAACTGCGGAGGGTGCCGGATCGCGTGCGCGCAGGGACAGGCGTGCGTCGGCGGCAAGTGCATGTAGCGTCTCGGGCGCGTCGAGGGATGACGCGCGCGGTCCCGGCGCCGATCCGTCCTCGCCGGCCGAGATGGAACGCCCCGGCAAGCGAGCTATGACCGCGCCTCACGCCGGCGGCACGCCCGCGAGGCGCGCCTGCCCGTCGAGCGCGTAGGCGCGACCGCGCCAGTCGACCTGCGGGTCCATCGCCGTCGCCCACAGCGCGCCGGCGGCGAGGAAGGGCAGGGCGTAGATGACCCACGCGTTGCGCGCGCCGAGCGGTGCGCCGCTGAAGCGCCGCTGCAGCGACGCGAGCGTGATGCCGAAGGCCGCCAGCGCCGCGGCCGGCAGGATGGCCGCGGCGACGTGTCCGGTGCCGAGCGCGACGGCGGTGCCGAACCACGCGACGGCGAAGCACAGCCCGCGCATCCACTGGGGCGAGGTGAACGCGCGGGGCAGCCCGTTGCGCGAGAACATCAGCCAGCGGCGCATGAGCCGGGAGAAGGAGGCGAGGTCCATCCCGCCGGTGACGATCCGCAGCGGGTGGCGGCCCATCACGTTGCGGAAGCCGGCGCTCGCGACGCGGCGGCCGATGTACATGTCGTCGACGAGCTGGCCGTGCGCGCACGCGATGCCGCCGATCGCGGCGAGCGCCTCGCGGCGGAACACCATGAGCTGCCCCATGATGAACGGCACGTCGCCACCCTCGCCCGCGCATGCCGCCACCGCCGGGCCGTACAGGCCATTGATGAGGAGCGCGTAGCCCGCGTCGCCGATGCCGCGCGGAGGGTTCGAGACGACGACCGGCGCGAACGCCGAGCCGGCACCCGGGTTGGCGAGCAGCTCCTCGACGAGGTAGCCGAGGACCTCGCGGTCGGGGCGCGTGTCCGAGTCGCCGAAGGCCACCAGCTCGCCGCGCGCGGCGCGCTCGCCGATGAGCATCGCATTCAGCTTGCCGGTGAGGTCGGGCGGCGGCGGGCCGGCCACCAGCACCTCCGCGCGACCGGGCCTCCCCGAGGCGCGATGGCGCGCCACCATTTCGCACGCGAGCGGGTAGGCGGGATCGCTCGCGTCGTCGAACACGAACAACGTCTCCACCTCGCCGGGATAGCCGGTGTCGAGCGCCGCCGCGAAGTTGTCGGCCGCGCCGACATCGAGACCTCGCACGGGACGCACCACCGTCACCGACGGCCACGAGGTCCGCGGCGCGGAGCTGCGGCCGGCGCGCGCGCCAGCCCATCCGACCCGCTCGAGCGCCCGCCGCTGGCGCAGGTACCCGTAGAGGAGATCGCACAGCGCGAGGGCGCCTGCGAGCGCGATGAGAGGCGCGAGCATTTGCCGAACCGCTGGGTGCATCAACCGCGCCCCGCGTCGACGCGCCCTCGCGGGAGCGCCGGCATCGACGTCCGCATCACAGAGCCCGCCGGGACGGCTGGCGCCCCGACGGAACGCGGCTACCTTTCGCCGCGATGCCCCCAACGCGCCTCACCCTCGTCGCACACACGCACTGGGATCGCGAGTGGTACCTGCCCTTCGAGGTGATGCGCGCGCGCCTCGCCGACACGCTCGACCACGCGCTCGATCATCTCGAGAGCGACCCTCGTCTCTCCTTCACTCTCGACGGGCACGTCGCGCTCGTCGACGACTACCTCGAGCTGCGCCCCGGCGCCGAGCCGCGCATCCGCGCGCTCGTCGAGAGCGGGCGGCTGCACATCGGCCCCTGGTTCACGCAGACCGACACGATGATCCCCGACGGCGAGTCGGTGCTGCGCAACCTCGCGCTCGGGCTGCGCCGCGCCGACGAGCTGGGCGGCGCGATGCGGCTCGGGTACATGCCCGATCAGTTCGGCCACGCCGCGCAGCTCCCGCAGCTGTTCCGCCTGTGTGGGATCGACGGCGCGGTGCTGTGGCGCGGCGTCGGACCCGAACGGCCGCCGCACGCCTTCCGCTGGGTCGGCCCCGACGGGAGCGAGGTGATGGCGCTGTGGCTCCAGGACGGCTACTCGTCGGGGCGGCGCCTGCCGTCCGACCCGCAGGGCTTCGCCGACGCCGTCGACCGCGCGCTCGAGCGGCTCGGCGACTGGCTGGGCGAGATGCCGGTCGCCTTCCCCGTCGGCGACGACCACGTGCAGCTCGCCACCTGGCTCCCCGACGCGGCGGCGGCGGTGCGCGCGCGCCACCCCGAGCTCGACGTCCAGATCGGCGGGTACCAGCACCACCTCCCGCACCTCGGCGCCGTCGAGCACGTGGTGGAGGGCGAGCTGCGCTCGTCGGCCTTCGCGCCGGTGCTGGCGGGCGTCGCCTCGGCGCGCATGAGCGAGAAGCGCGCCGCGTGGCGGGCGGCGACGCTCCTCGAGCGCACCGCGGAGCCGCTGGCGGCGATGGCGGCCGAGGCGGGCGCGGCCGGCGCCTCGACGAGCGATCTCGTCCGTCGCGCCTGGCGGCAGCTGCTCCTCAATCACGCCCACGACAGCATCGCCGGCTGCGGCGTGGACGCCGCCCACCTGGACGTGAAGGCGCGCTACCGGTGGGCGGAGCAGCTCGCCAACGCGGCGTGCGAGCAGGCGCTCGCGCAGCTGCGCGTCGCGGGCCCGCGCGTGGCCGGCGACGGCGCGCACGCGATCGCCTTCCACCCGGGACCGGCCGCGCCGCTCCTCACCGTCGAGGCGACCGTGCCGCGATCGCTCTTGGGCGACCTTGTGGCGGTGGGCCCCGACGGCGTGGCGCGCCCCGTCCAGGCGCTCACCGCAGTCGAGACGCGCCCGATCTTCGAGGGCGATTTCGGCGCCGCCGACCTCCAGCAGTACCTCGGTGGGCTCGACCCGACGACGCCGCTGTTCGGCCGCTACCTCCAGGGCATCGCGGTGACGCCGCTCGGCGATCGCGCCTTCCGCCTCGACGTGGGCCTCGGCCCGACGCCGGTGGCCGCCTCGGTGCTGGTCGAGGAGCAGCGGCGCGTGCGGACGGAGATCGAGGGCGCGGAGCGCTTCAAGGTGGCGCTCCACGACGGCGCGCCGACGCGGCCGGTGCTGCTGCAGGCGGGGCCGGCGCCGGAGGTGTCGCTGGTGCCGATCGCGATCCACGCGGGCGAGGCCTCGGCGACCTTGCCGCGCGCGCGGAAGCTCGACGTCGCCACGGCCGCGATAGCGGCGGGGACGCTCACCGCCACCGTCGAGGCCGACGGCACGGTGCTGGTCCGCGACGAGGCGCTGCCGCTCGGCGCGGTGCGGATCAACGATCTCGTCGACGAGGGCGACCGCGGCGACCTCTACCACTTCGACCCGGTGCCGGGCGCTGCGCCGATCCGCCCGCGCCTCGTCGACGCGCGCGTGGTCGAGGCGGGGCCGGTGCGTGCGCGGCTGCGGGTGCAGCAGGAGCTGCAACTCCCGCTCTCCCTCACCGACGATCGCTCCGCGCGCACCGCGCAGACGCGCGCGATGGCGATCACCAGCGAGGTGTCGCTCGTCGCCGGCCAGCGACGCGTCGAGGTGGTCACGTGGTTCGACAACACCTGCGCCGATCACCGCCTGCGCGCGCTCGTGCACGTGCCGCTGCGCGCCGAGCGGCTCGACGTGCATCACGGCCTGGCCGTCGTGCCGCGGCCGCTCGATACCGCCTCGCTCGGGGCCGGCGCCGAGCGCGCCGCGCCGACCGGGCAGCACCACCTCTTCGTGGACGTCAGCGACGGGAGGGCCGGCGTCGCGCTCTCCAGCCGCGGGCTGCCGGAGCACGAGGTGCTGCGCGTGGACGACGCGCGCGCGACGCGGCTGGCGCTGACGCTGGTGCGGTGCGTGGGCTGGCTGTCGCGCGGCGATCTGGCGGCGATCGATCACGCCGCGGGGCCGATGGTGCCGACGCCGGGCGCGCAGGAGCGCGGCCCGCACCGCTGCGACTACGCGGTGCTCCTCCACTCGGGCGACTGGGAGGCGGGCGGCGTGATGGCCGAGGCGCGTCGCTACGAGGCGCCGGCGGTGGCGGTGGCGCCGCGCGGGCGCGCCGACGTGCCGGCGGCCCGGGCGCTCGTCGAGGTGGCGCCCTCGTCGGTGGTCCTCTCCGCGTTGCACTCCGCAGAGACGGGGCGCGGGACGGTGGTGCGGGTGCTGAACGCTTCGTCGCGCTCGGTGGAGGGGACGCTCCGCCCGGCGTTCCACGTCGACCGCGTCCTCGAGATCGATCCGATCGAGCAGCCGGTCGCCTCGCCCACGACGGACGCGACGCTCCGCGACGGCGCCGTCCAGGTGCGCCTGCGCCCCTGGCAGCTCGTGACGCTGCTCCTGCGGCGGGAGGCCTTTTGAACGGCGGGCTCCTGTTCGTGGTCACCGTCCTCGGCGCGCCCGGGAGCGGCTTTCAGCCCGTCGGCCAGCGCGACGGCGTGACGGTGTACCAGCGCAAGGCGGACGGCATCGAGCTCTCCGCCGAGGGTGACATCGCCGCGCCGCCCTCCGAGGTCCTCCGCGTGCTGACCGACTACGCCCACCACCCGCGCTGGGTGAAGTCGCTCGCCGAGAGCCAGGTGATCGCGCAGCGCGAGGGCTCGCTCGACGTGTACCAGCGCCTGGCGCTCCCGATGATCGACGACCGCGACTTCACCCTCCACGTGAACTGGGGCCGCGACGGCGAGCGCGCGTGGGTGCGCTTCGCCGCCGTCAACGAGCGCGGGCCGGCGCCGCGGCGAGGCGTGGTGCGGGTGAACGTGCACGAAGGCGGCTGGGACCTGCTCCCCATCGACGGCGGCCGCGCCACGCACGCGGTCTACCGCTTCCGCATCGACCTCGCGGGCTCCTTCCCGTCGTGGATGGGGCGCGGCGCCGCCGCGCGCGACGTGCCGGCGCTGTTCCAGGCGCTGCGGCGCGAGGTCGCCCCGCACCACTGACCGCCCCCCTCCTCGCTCGCCCGCGGCGTGGCGCGCGCGTTGCTGAACCGATGATCGCCATCGAGGAGGCGCCGTGAGCGAGGTCAAGATCCCGATCCAGCACGAAGAGCACCCCGGTTCGATCGTCCGCCGCGTCGGCCGCCTCATCACCGATCACCCGCTCGCGACGCTCGGCCTCGCGCTCGGCGCCGGCGCGCTCGGCGGCGCCGAGTGGTGCCTCGGCGCGCTGCTCGGCGGCGGCGTGGTCACGCTCATCGCGGGGCGCCGCGGCGACGAGCTTCGGAGGGCGGCGATCGACGACGCACGCTACCTCGCGCGCCGGGCCCGCGAGGGGCTGGATCGCTTCGCAGCGCCGCGCGGGCCGGAGGCGGGCTCGCAGGCGCCGTGACCCCGGCCTCTCCTCCCACCACGCTGGCGCTCGACGGGGATCAGGCGTTCGACGAGCGAGCGATCGTCCTCCGTCACGGGCGCGCCTCGCGGCGGCTGCGGCTCGAGGTGCCGGGTCTGCGCGGCGACGCGGCGCGAGCGATCCGCCTCGGGCGGGCGCTCCGACGGCGCGGCGACGTCGAGGAGGCGAGCGCGGACTGGCGCACCGGGCACGTGCTCATCCGGTACCGTCCGGGCGCCGCGCTGGGCGACCTCCGCGCCGCCGAACGCCCGTCCCCGGGCCGGCACGGCGAGGGCGCGCACGGCCTTTTGCGCGGTGCGCTCGTCGCAGGATCGAAGGAGCCCGCGCCCGATCGTCCGTGGCACGCGCTCTCCGTCGCGGAGACGGCGGCGGGCCTCGCGTTCCCGACGGCGACGCGGTCGCTCGCCGCGGCCGGGCTCTCCACCGCCGAGGCCGCGCGCCGCCTGC
>JAJXSP010000127.1 GCA_021784515.1 Myxococcales bacterium
AGCGCGAACGAGAACGCGAACGCGGACCGGAACGGCAAGTGGAACGGGCTTCGGTTCCATCGCCCGACGAGCCCTCGCGGATCGCCGAGCTGGTCGCCGAGCCTCGCGCGTCCGCGCTCGCGGCGGGGCGCACCGTCCCAGCCAGCGCGCCACCTTCACCGCGCCGCCGTGCATCCGAATCTCGGCGGTCGCCCGCGCCGCCGCCACGTCGCCCACCGCGTCGCGCAGCCACCGCTCGAGGAGGCCGCGGTCGATGAGGAAGGCGAGCGCACGCCGCGCGAACTGCTCCATCACGCCGCCGTCGGCGCGCGCCTCGTCGAGGATCGCCCACAGCTCGTCGGGGCCGTCGATGATCTGCTCCGCGATCGCCGGCGTCGCCGAGGCGTCCGACAGCGGGAGCCGTCGACACCCGGCGCCCCAGAGGAAGCTCCACAGCGCGGTGTCGCGGTCGGCGGGCATGGGCCGCCCGACGCTAGCATCAATCCCAGCGTTCCTGATTGCGGGAGCGACCCCCGTCGAGTCGACCCGCCCTTGTCGAAACCTAACATCTCCCACGATGGAATCTCTCTGGCCCCCCCTCCCCCTCGACGCCTGGCGGCCGACGCAGGCCACGCTGCACCGCTGCGCGCAAATGGTCGGCAAGATCCGCCTCGCGCTGGCGCCCATCACCAACCACTACTGGAGCGTCGCGCTCCACCTCACGCCGCGCGGGCTCACCACCGGCCCCACGCCCTACGAGGGACGCACCTTCGATCTCGCCTTCGACCTCCTCGAGCACGAGCTGGTGCTGCGAACCAGCGACGGCGCGGTGCGCTCGATGCCGCTGCAGGCGCGGCCGGTCGCCGACCTCTACAGCGACCTCTTCGGCCTCCTCGCCGAGGTCGGCATCCACGTCACGATCGACGACCCCCCCGTCGAGATCGACCGCGAGGCGATCCCCTTCCACTCCGATCGCGTGCACGGCGACTACAACCCCGAGCAGGCCTCGCGCTGGTTCCGCATCGTCGCGCGCACCGCCGTCGTGCTCGAGCAGTTCCGCGCCGGCTTCATCGGCAAGTGCTCCCCGGTGCACTTCTTCTGGGGCTCCTTCGACCTCGCCTGCACGCGCTTCTCGGGCCGCCGCGCCCCCGAGCGCCCCGGCGCCGACCTCGTCACGCGCGAGGCCTACTCGCACGAGTGCATCAGCGCCGGCTTCTGGCCCGGCGACGACCGCTACCCGCAGCCCGCCTTCTACAGCTACACCGCCCCCGCCCCCGACGGTCTCGCCGACGCGACGGTCCGCCCCGACGCCGCCTTCTACCACCGCGACCTCGCCGAGTTCCTCCTGCCCTACGACGTCCTGCGCCGCGCGCCCTCGCCGCCGCAGAAGCTGCTCGAATTCTTCCAGTCCACCTACGACGCGGGCGCCACCCTCGCGCGCTGGGATCGCGCCGAGCTGGAGCGGCCCGTTCCCGAAGGCGCCGCCGCACCCGAGCGCCCGCACCCGCCGGGGTAGGCGCGGCTCTCTCGGCCTGAAGCCTCGATCTCCAAACACCGTCCTCGGATCAATCCGCTTGATCGCCGATCCCCCCTCCCGTACGCTCACGCGTCCTAGCAGCCGTTCTCGTCGGAGAGAGGCATCGCATGCGCGGGTTCCGTACGATCGTGGGGCTGTCCTTGCTGGTCGCACTCGGGGCAGGCGTCGGGCACGCGGCGAACGATGACGACCCCTTCGCGCCGAAGGCCGGCGCGAGCGACCAGCCGCCCAATCCGGGCGCCGCGCCGTCGAGCCCGACCGCGCCCGCCGCGCCGCTCCCTCCCGAGTGCAACGGCGTCAACCTCACCGAGGACATTTGCCAGCAATCGAACAACGGCCTGCTCGCCAAGACCGCCGGCTACGCCGTCCTCGCGGTGCTGCTGTTCACCATCCTCCGCATGTGGTGGAACCGGCGCGGCACCTCGTCGGCCCCGGTGCGCTTCATCACCCCGATGCTGCTCGCGGGCGCCGGCGCCGGGACGCTCTCCGGCCTCGACCCGCTGCGCAGCGTCCACCTCAAGTGCTGCATCGCCAACCACGACTTCGTCACCAAGGTGCTCCTGCAGGACTCCGAGGTGGCGCGCGCCGTCCTGCTCGGCGTGCTGCCGGCGTTCGCCCTGTTCTTCGTCGTCGCCGTCCTCGAGAAGCTCCTCAAGAGGTAGCCATGAACCGCTACGTCATCAGCGTCGGCGGCACCGGGCAGCACGTCGCGCTCGCGCTCACCCGCCTCGTGCGCGCGGGCGCGCTCGAGGGCCTCAAGCTGATCGCCCTCGATCCGGACAACGAGACGCGCCTGCCGCAGCTCCTCCGCGCGCCGACGCCGTCGCTGTCGGGGGCGAAGCACCCGCTCCAGGACGGCGTGGTGAAGGCGCCGTTCGACATCGCGCGCCTCGGCCAGAAGAGCTTCGAGCAGCTCTTCGTCGACCCCGACCACCCGAAGGAGCAGGAGCTCTTTCAGTGCCTCTTCGACGCCGACGAGGCGTCGATCGCCATCCACAAAGGCATGTACGGCACGCCGTGCGTCGGCGCGACGGTGTTCGCCGAGGGCGCCAATGGCGATTTGATCCAGAACCTGCTCCGCCCGCTCTCCTCGGCGACCCAGGTGTTCGTTTGCGGCTCCGTCGTCGGCGGCACCGGCGCGGGCATCATGCACAAACTGATCGGCGAGATCCGGCGCTATTACACCCACGAGATCTTCGGCATCTTCATGCTGCCGTGGTTCGACGTGAGCGCCACCGGCGGCAAGGGGGCGATCACGCCGGCGACGATCACCCGCAACGCCTCGCACGGCGTGAAGTACTTCTACGAGCACACCATCCCCAACCTGACCGCCTCGCTCCTGATCGGTTATCCCGGCACCACGCAGAGCGCCGTCCTGAAGAAGCTCACCCTCGGCGAGGGCAACATGGGAGAGAACCCCCATTATCTGCACCTCGCCGCGGCGCGCGGAATCGTGGAATTGCCGGCGGCGCACACCGCCAATCGCGGCGTGAAGGCCTATGGAATGGTCCACGACCTGCGCAACGAGGGTTGGCTACTCGACGCGGCGTGGGAGTCGGGCGTGCCGCTGCGCAAGCTGCTCCGCGCCCTGCGCGTGCAGCACAACCTGGTTTCCTTCCTCGTGCTGCCCGAGAATCGCAACAAGATTCTTTCCTACTACACGTCGTGGCTCGGCTCGTCCGATTTCTTCGCCCCGCTCGACGGCAGCATCAAGCTCAACGTCACCGACAAGAAGATGCGCCACTCGTTCGCGGAGCACGTCCTCGATCGCTTCGCCGAGATCAAAGAGGAGGTCGAGCTGTGCGTGAACTGGGCGCAGAAGATCTTCCCTGTCGAGCTGATCGATCAGTCGGACGACGCGCTGATGAAGGAGCTCTCCGACGCATTCATGAAGCGCGCGGAGTCGGCGGGACACTGGAAGCGGCTGCAGGCGATCTGGAAAGGCCGGGAGCTGCCCGCCAATCCCGACAAGCCGAACACCGGCGCCGACGTGGCCGAGCATCACGCGCAGATCATCCTCGATTACGCATTGGGGAATTGAGATGAGCAGCGAACCGCAGATGGCCGCCACCGCGGTGGCGCTGGTCCCCACCTGGAAGGCGGCGCTCAGCAAGGCGAGCGGGCTGTTCATCCTCGCCGACGGCGTGGCCATTCCGGGCGATTGGGAAGTGAAGCCCGATCAATGGACCGGCGACACCGGGGACATGGTGTTCCCCAACCCGAAGGCGATCCCCACGCCCTTCGCCCGCGCCGAGGCGACGCGCCTCGTGCTGGCGCAGATCGACCAGGCCTTCAATCACGTCCTCGCGCTGCGCTTCCGCGACCTCCTGCTCGGCGTCGCCGCGGGCGTCCTCACCGTCGAGCCGGACGACCTCGCGAGCCCCGAGCACGACAACCTCGGCCGCGCGCTGCTCCAGGTCGATCGCGACGCCCGGTATTTCTGCCAGTTGAAGTGGCGCGGGCTCTCCTACGGAATCACCTATCGCACGTCGCTGTTCTCGCCGCACACGCGCCGCACGCGCGAGGAGTGGGCCGCCCTCGCCGAGGCGATCAAGCCGCTCGAGCCCGACGCGCTCACGCTGCTTTGCGACTGGCGCGCCTCGCTCGAGCGCGCGCGCCGCTGGAATCCGGAAGTACCGCTGTGCGAGTGGCAGCGCGGCGTGAACGAGGTGCTGCGGCGCGCGGGCGCGCAGCCGAGCGAAGGCAACGCGCGGCTCGTCGAGGACGCGCGGCTCGTCGGGCCGGCGCATCTCACGCTCCCCACCGGCCTCAACACCGAACCCGGGGAACCCGTCCGCGCCGAGCCGGTCTACCTGCCGAGCCTCCAGCGCGGGTTCGCCGCGCGCTTGCTCACCACCTGCCAGTTCAAGCCGCGCGAGGAGCCCGACAAGCAGGCGATCGCGCTGTGCGACGCGACGCAGAAGACCGTGGCGCGCATCCGCCTCGGGCAATCGGGCAGCGACGGCAACTCCATCGCGCTCGGGATGGGCTCGGTCGAATTGCTCGACACGCCGAAGGTCCCCGCCGCCGAGGCGGAGCTGTGGGTGAGCGGGCGCGGCGGCGAGCCGGGCATCGTCGATCTCCTGCGGCCGGTGGTGCTGGCGCTGCAGAAGATCGGTCGCCCCGTCGACGGCGAGCACGTCCTCGCCGCGCCGGCGCTCTACCCCGATCCGATCCGCGTGCTGTTCGAGCGCGGGCGCTGGCCGGGTGAGGGTGGCGCGCGGGCGGCGCAGTCGCGTCGTCTCGCGGCGGCGCTGCTCCAGGCGGGCGGCCGCGCCCTCGACGGCGCCACCCTCGAGCGCGAGCGCGGCGAGCGGCTCCAGCTCGGCGGCACGGCGGCGCCGGTGACGCTGACGCTCGTCGATCGCCTCGGCGAGATCGCGATCAACGACTTCCGCGCGCTCGGCTACGCGCTGTTCGCGGTGTTCACGCGCGAGGCCGAGCCGGCGAGCGCGCTCGACGGGCAACTCGCCATGGCCGACACGCTCGAGAAGCTGCTCGAGCACAACGCCGACCGTCCGCTCGAGCCACGCAAGTGGGTCTACGACCTCGTCGAGCTGCCGCCGTCCGAGCGCCTCTCGCGACGGGTGGCGACGCTGCAGCGCTTCCTGCGCGCCTATCGCTCGCCGCAGCCGGGATTGCCGCGGGTGCTCGATCGCGCCGCGCAATCGTTCGCGCGCTGGGCCTCGGGGCGGCTGGGGCCCCCGCCGAAGGATGGGGAGGCCGGAGGCCGAAATAGTGACCTGTTGCCGCTCGGGCGTCCGTCGGCACGCGCGATCAACGTCCAGCTCCCGACGGGCGAGGAGCTGCGCCTGCCGCTCGACGCGGTGGAAGGTTGAGTGAGCGGATGGCCGACGTGACCTGCAAGTGCGGCTTCGACCTCGGCAAGCTCCCCGCGCGCGCCAAGGTGCGCCCCGAGGACGGCGCGCAGCTCAACCTCTCCTGCCCGCTGTGCGGCTCGCCGCTCGAGGTGAAGCTCGCCAATCTGGGCATTCTGGTGCGCGGCAGCGGCGCCAAGACCGAATCCCTGCGCTGGAAGCTCGCCGCCGGACAGGCGACCGGCCCGGTCGTCAATCTGGGCCAATTCCAGCTCCGCTTCGAGGCGCTCGGGACGATCGAGCCGCGCGAGGTCTGCTACCCGCGCGTGCCGGTGTTCCGCGACGAGAACGGCGCGCTCGTGGTGCCGTCGCTGCCGATCCGGCGCGCCTTCTTCGACTGCCTCGACCGCGTGGCGTGGCGGCGCCTCGTCGAGGCGGGGCGGGGCGGCGACGTCGTCGGCGGCGAGTACCAGGCGCTGCTGCCGCTCTTGGGATTGCCCGAGCCGGTGGCGATCCGCCTGCCGCTGGCGACGGCGTCGAGCGCCGGCGGTCTCGAGGAGCGCGCCTTCCGCGACGTCAACCTGCGAGTCTGGCCGAACCTGCCATTGACCAACTGGCGCACCTACCTCGTCGGCGCGGCGGCCGCGGGGTCGGGCGGCGAGGCGCTCCTCGGCGAAAAGCCGCGGCTGCGACTCCACGCCCGCGGCGGCGCGGCGACCGACTGGGGCAAGGCGCTTTCGAGCGTGCAGCGCGGCGGCGGCGCGCTCACCGGCGCCCTCGACGAGCGGCCGGCGTGGATTTCCCTCGAAATGACCGAGCCCGAGCGCGGCCTCGACGACAAGGCCGACGCCGTCGCCGGCGGGCTGTTCGAGGTGCCGCCCGCGACGGGCGAGGCCGACGGCTACTTGCAGGTCGGCCTCGACTTCGGGACGTCGAACACCTGTGTCGCCCTGATGGGCGAAATGGTCCCGGGCGGCGAGGCTTCCCCCCAATTGCTCCCGCCCGTCGAGGAGAAGCGCTGGAACCTCTACCTCGTGCGCGGCGGTGCCGAGGCGAAGACGCACCGCGGGCCCGACCTCTGGCCGACGCCGGCGGGGTTCGGCTCGCACGGCGATCTCGTCGCCAGCGAATTGCTGTTCGCGCGCCCGAAGGTCGATCAGATGCGCACCATCGACGCCGTCGAGAACTGGCGCTTCGGGATCGACTTCGGCCTCTCGCCCGCCGGGGTGCGCTCGGAGTTCTCCGAGACCGAGCACACGCTGGCCGACTTCAAATGGCGGGAAATGGTGGAGCAGTCGGCGCCCACCTTCGCCCGCCGCCTCGAGACGGTGCAGGCGCACTACATCGCCTCCGTCCTGATGTGCGGCTACGTCCGCGCCGCGCTCGCCTGGCAGCGCGCGGCGAAGAGCATCGCCGTCTCCTACGCGCACCCGATTTCGTTCCGCGCCGACGACGTGGCCACGTTGAAGAAGGCGGCCGAGACCGAGGCGGCCGACATGCTCGCGCGCGCCACCGGCGTCGAGTGGCGGCTCAAGGCGGGCGCCGACGAGTCGGTCGCGGCGGCGGCGAATGCGGGCGATCCGGGCGCCAATGTCCATGTCTATCTCGACATGGGCGGCGGCTCGACCGATATCGCGGTCAAACTGGAGAAGCGCGCCGGCAAGTGGGAGACGGTGTACGTGACGAGCGTGCGCTACGCCGGCACCGCGCTCCTCCAGGCGTGGGAGGGCCAGGGGCGCGACAACACGTGCCTCGTCGGAAACGCCACCTTCGACGTGCTCCGCCGCCGCGTCCGCGAGTCGCGCAGCGCGCGCGACGTGCTCGGCGATCCCACCCTGTTCAACAAATTGCAGGACGGCGTGCGGCGCAATCGCACCGTCCATTTCTACGGCTATCTCGTCGAGTACGTGGCGCGCATGCTGGCCGCGGGCTTCCTCGATCAGCGCTTCAAGATCGAGGGCGGAGACGGCGAGCGCACCTTCCCGCGGCAGGTGAAGATCGCGCTGTTCCTCCTCGGCAACGGCTGGCGCTTCCAGGCGCTGCTCGCCGACGACTACAAGTCCACGCTCGCCGACGACGTCTGGAAGCGATTGATGGAGCTTTTGAAGGCCGAGAAATCGCCCTATGCGGATCAAATCCGCAAGGAGCTTTCGGGGATCAAGCTCGCCCAGAAGGCCGAGGACCTGAAGGACGTGCCGCACGAGAAGGCGGCGGTGGCGATGGGGCTCCTCAAGCCCGAGGCGCGCGGCGACGGGCGCGGCGACAAAGACCCCGATCGCGCCGCCCGCCAGCGCGGGCTCCTCGGCTGGACGACGCGCGTCGACGGCGTGCGCGACGTGCCGTGGTTCGCGATGTACGACACCACGCTCGGCCGCCCGCCCGCCCCGAGCGCGACGGGCGCGACGCGCGCGAGCGAGCACGAGGCGGTGCTCTCCTTCGACGACGCCCCGACGGGAGCCGCCGCGATGGGCCCCGAGACTCCCTGGTACGACAATCTCCCGCCGAGCCCCAGCCTCGACTGGCAGGACGCCGCCCCGCGCATTCCGGTCTCGCTCGAGCAGCCCTTCGAGCTCGACGAGAACCTCAACATGACCCGCGGCGCGTTGAAGAGGCAGTGCGTCGCCCAGGGCCGCAACAGCGGCTGGTTCGTGCGCGGCCCCTACGAGGTGATGCTCGAGGAGCTGTTCAAGAAGAAGCTGCGGACGATCGGGGGCTGATCAACCGGGTGGCGGCGGGCAGGTGTCAAGCCGGCGGAGGCTCTACCAGCGCGCGGAGAACGCCAGCCCGCGCCCCGTCGGGACGAGCGCGTACGCCGGCACCTGCTTCTTCAGCAGCACGCCGAGCAGCATCAGCGTCACGCCCGCCGCCTGCGCCGCGCCGTCGAGGCCGAGCAGGATGTTGGTCCCGAGGCCGTTGTCGTTGCTCAGCATGAGCCAGGGCCCGACGAGCGGGATCACGCCCAGCCACTCCTCGGAGTTGATCGCGGAGTAGACGTTGCCGAGCCACGTGCTGCCGAAGACGCCGGCGCCGATGGCGAACAGGTTCCACCGTCGCCGCGGCACGTAGATCACCGGGCGCGGCGGGGGATAGTAGACCGGCGGTGGAGGCGGCGGCCATCCCTGCGGCACCGGCGGCGGCTGCTGCACGGTCGGCTCGACGGGCGGCGGCTCCTGGGCGAACGCCGGTGCGGCGACGAGGGAAAAGCAGAGCGCGAGGGAAAGCAGGACGGCCGGTCGCATCCACGGAGTGTCGAAGTCGGAGCGCGCGCTGTCAATGAGACGTCGCCGTCGCTGGCCGCCCCTGCGGTAGGATGCCGGCGATGGCCAAGCTCTACTTCTATTACTCGGCGATGAACGCCGGAAAGACCACCACTCTCCTGCAGAGCGCCTACAACTACCACGAGCGCGGCATGCGCACGCTGCTGCTGACGCCGTCGGTGGATACCCGCTTCGGCGACGGCGTGGTCACCTCGCGCATCGGCCTCTCGGCGCAGGGGCGCCGCTTCGCGCCCGACGACGACCTCTGCGTCGCCACGCGCAGCGACATCGACGCGCGCGGCACCCTGCACTGCGTGCTCGTCGACGAGGCGCAGTTCCTCACCCGCGCGCAGGTCTGGCAGCTCGGCGACGTCGCCGACCGGCTCGGCGTCCCGGTGCTCGCCTACGGGCTGCGCACCGACTTCCGCGGCGAGCCGTTCGAGGGCAGCAAGTACCTCCTCGCGTGGGCCGACAACATCGAGGAGATCAAGACCATCTGCCACACGGGCAGGAAGGCGACGATGGTGGTGCGCGTCGACGAGCGCGGCCGCGCCGTCACCGAGGGGCCGCAGGTGGAGATCGGCGGCAACGAGCGCTACGTCTCGGTCAGCCGCGCCGAGTTCAAGAAGGTGATGGCGGGCGAGAGCTGCATCGAGCTGCAACAGCCGATGCTCCCGCTCGGCGAGCCTCACGAACCGTGATTGTGCTAGCCTCCCGGCGTCGAAAGAGAGGAGGCGCCGTGCCCGAGCCGAAGACCGTGATGTGCGCGAAGTGCGCCGGCGAGATCGTGCCCGGCACGTTCTTCTGCTTCCGCCACGCCTCCGAGCCACCGAAGATCGGCGAGGCGACCGCCGACTGCGACCAGCTCCGTTGGAGCACCACGGGCGAGGCGACCGGCGCCACGGAGCGCCTCCTCGCAGTGCTGCTCGACGGGGCGCAGGTCGCCGTGAAGCGCGTGGACGAGGCCACCTCGGCGCGCCCGGCCCGGCTGCACCTCGACCTCGCCGACCCGCAGAGCCCGAGCGCCGCCACCACCGCCGCCTACGTCGACCTCTCCGCGCTGCTCGACGCCGTCCTCCGCGGCGACGAGGTGATCGAGGCCACGCGCCACGCCTAAGAGCCTGATGGCTGTCTACGGAATCGACCTCGGCACCACCTACACCAAATGCGCGCTGGTCCGCCCCACCGACGGCGTGGTGGAGGTGTTCCGGCTCGATCGCGAGCGCCCCGAGTCGCCGCAGAACACGCTCCCGATGCTGCGCTCGGCGGTCACCGTCGGGATGAGCGGCGGGCGGAGGGCGGCGTGGGTGGGCGCGCGCTCGCTCGTCGAGCTGGAGAACTGGGCCGAGGGCGACCCCGAGATCCGCCGCTTCGACGAGACGAAGATCTACATCGGCGAGGACGTCTCTCGCGCGCAGGGCGATCCCCCGCCCTGGCCGTTTGCGCCGCACGACTGGAGCTACCGCCCCGAGGACGTGGGCGCGATCATCCTGCGCAAGCTGCAGCGCGAGGTGGAGGCGGCGGGCGCGCCGCCGATGAAACGCGTGGTGATCACGCACCCACAGTACTTCACCGAGGCGCGGCGCAAGGCGACGCGGCAGGCGGCGGAGATCGCCGACCTCGAGATCGTGGACACCATCACCGAGCCGGACGCGGCGGCGCTGCTCTACGGCGTCGAGGGGCGCGACGGGCGCTTCATGGTGTTCGACATCGGCGGCGGCACCCTCGACGTCACGGTCGTGGAGATGACGTCGCGGCACCTGCGCGTGATCGCCTCCGACGGCGAGAAGATCGGCGGCCGCGACTTCGACCGCCGCATCTTCGCGCGCATGGTGGCCGAGTACCAGGCGCTCTACCCCGAGTTCGACGGCGCGTTCCTCGACGAACGCACGCGGCAGGTGTGGATGCGCGAGGCGGAGCGGCTCAAGCGCCAACTGAACGATCCGGCGCAGCCGATGGCGCGCGTGCGCTACCAGTGCCAGAGCCCGCAGTTCCCCGACGGGCGGGTCAAGGCGCTCAACGTGAAGCGCGAGGAGTTCCTCGCCGACACACGCCCGCTGGTCGAGGACGCGGTGACGTGCGCCGAGCGCGCGCTCGGGGCGGCGAAGACGCGCTGGGCCGACCTCGAGGGCGTGCTCCTCGTCGGCGGCTCGAGCCGGCTTTCCCACCTGCGCGAGGCGCTGCAGGCGGTGACCGACAAGGTGCTCCCGACGGAGGTGGACGTGGACACCGCGATCGCCCACGGCGCCGCCATCCACGCGCACCGACTCTCCACGCGTCCCGAAGCGCCCGAGACGCCGCACCCGGCCAGCATCGCCCTCGACATCGACCTCGTCGGCGCCCTCGCCCGCGGCCTCGGCGTGCGCGTCCGCGACCGCGCCTCGGGCCGCGACGTGATCTTCCCGCTCGTGCCCAAAGACACCCCGATCCCGCACCGGGCGCGGCGGACCTTCCGCACCGTCGAGCGCGACCGCCTCGACGTCGAGCTGTTCGAGGGCGAGGAGACCGACCCCGACCTGTGCGAGCTGCTCGGCCGCGTCGAGATGACCGGCGTCGCGCTCGGCCCGCCGGGACAGCCGGTGGACGTGACGATCGAGATCGAGGGCAGCGGGCAGAAGCACCTCGTGGTCGAGAGCGGCGGCGCGCGGCGGGAGGCGGTGATCCACTTCGACGACCGGCGCGTGCTGCCGCAGGACGACATCGCGGCGCGGCGCGCGTTCGTATCGTCACTGCTCATCTTCTAAGCGGTGATGCCATGAAGGACGAATCGCGGGCGAGCATCGAGGCGGGCGGGGCGAACATCGAGCCGGCCGACGAGCCGGCCGCGCGGCCGCAGCCCCGCGCCGCCGACGAGGAGCTGGGCGAGCCAATGAAGCTCGGCTACGCCGAGGCGCAGCGGATCGCCGACGGGCGGCTCGGCACGGCGGAGGTGCTGGGCGTCGGGGCTCCGGCGATCGCGGCGCTCCGCGCGCTTCCTTTGGGGACACCCTCTTCGACCGCGCTCTCCGACGAGAAGGTGCGCGCGCAGGTGGCGCGCTTCCTCGGTCGGCTCGCCGCGCTCGAGAAGAAGTTCACCGACCTCAAGACCGCCGCCACCACCTTCCCCGCCTACGGCGAGTGGCTGCGCGCGGTGCAGGCGCTGCGCGACGCGCCCGCCGCGGCGACGGAGCTCTTGCGGATCATCGACGGGGAGCGCAAGAAGCGCGCGCTCGCCGACCTCCGCGTGAGCGCGAGCGTGTACCTGCAGGACGGACTCCTCGAGTGGGCCGAGCACAAGAAGATGCTCTGGCAGGCGGCCGCGCTCGGTCTCGGTCCCGACGACGTGGAGGCGGTGTACCGCGCGTTCGCGCCGTTTACGCGCGAGCCCGAGAGCGAGGCGGCGCGCAAGGCGGCGACGGGCTGGCCGGCGCACCCGCTGCTCAAGATGCCGGGCGAGGCGTGGGCGTGGAGCCTGCCGCGCCTGCGCGACGCGATGTTGCAGCGCTTCGACGTGGCGGTCGAGGTGGCGACGCTGCCCGTCGAGCACAAGCACTCGCTGTTCGCCTACCTCGAGGAGCGCGACGAGGTGGCGCGCGAGCACGCGCGGAGCGGGCTCGCCGCGGCGACGGAGGCGGGCTGTCCGCAGCTCGCGGTGTGGTACTTCCTGTGGGTCACCGGCGATCGCGGGCTGCACGTGACGCCGGACTTCCACCCGGCGGCCGAGCGGCGGCGGCAGGTGTCGTCGCCGGCGGAGCTGGAGACGCTGCTCGCGCAGGAGTGGGTGCTCGACGATCTCGCGCACGCGCTCGAGGGCGGGCTCCTCGAGAACTGGGCCTACGTCGTGGCCGCCAGCGCGGAGGCGTTCACCGTGGCGCAGCGCGCGCGGCGACAGGTCGATCGCGTGCCCGCGGCGGAGCGCACCACCTTCCTGCGCCTCGCGGTGTTGCAGGTGCTGCGCGCGCTCGGCGTGCGCGGGCTGCCGCTGCGCGACGGGGCGGGGCGCGCCGTGCTGGTGGCCGACCTGCCCTCGCTGGTGGCGCGCTCCGAGGACTGCTGGGACGCGCTCGCGTGGTGCCTCGAGGCGGGGGCGCTCGCCGAGTGGCTGGAGTCCATCGGCGAGGCGCGGCAGGCGGAGCGCGCCCGCGAGTGCGCGCGCATGACGGTCTGATCGATGGCCCACCACGCGGCGCGCCTGCCCGGAGACGAGGTGGCCGCCCTCGCGCGCGTCGCGCTGCCGCCGCGCTGGAACGTGTTCCACGCGCCGCAGATCCCGGCGCCGCGGGTGCGCGCGGCGCTCGCGGCGATCCTCGGGAGCGTGGGGCCGCTCGAGCGGATCCTGTCGGTGATCGACGCGTCGCCCGACGGGAGCGGTCGCGCGGGGGTGGTGCTGCTCGATCAGCGCTTCGCGCTCCGCGCCGAGGGCGCGCCGGTCTCGCTGCGCTACCACGCGCTCGCGGAGCGCGACATCGATGTGCGCGGCGCGGCGCTCGCGGTGCGCGGTCACGTCGTGCCGCTCGGCGACGGCGCGCTGGCCGCGCAGCTCGGCGCCTTCCTGCGCCGCGCCGCGCTGGCCGCGC
>JAJXSP010000542.1 GCA_021784515.1 Myxococcales bacterium
AGCCGCTCGTGAGCGGCTAACCAACCCAAACCGCCTTGGGCGGTTCACATCACAAGCCTCCGGCTTTGCCGGAGGTAATTGACTGGTGCGCCGGATCGCGCGACGTCTTCGCGCCGTCGTCGTCGACGGAGAAGTGCGAGAGGTAGCAGCAGGCGTTGTCGGCGCGCCAGATCGTGACGCCATCCGGCGTCGTTCCGATCTTCGTCGCCGGACCGCACGCGACTGGCGCCGTCATTGCGCTCCTCCGCGATTCGCGGGCGGCGGCGGCGGCTCGATGCCGAGCATCTTTCCGAGACGCGAGTGCTGCGCCATGGCCGCCCGCCTCGCTGCGTCGAGGAGCCGCTCGAGGCCGAGATCGAGGCGAGGCGCATTTGCGACCTGGTTTCCGAGCCCGGTCGCTTGAATGTGGAGCTCGAGGCCGCTTGAGCACTCGCGCTGCCGCAGGATCACGAGCGCGCTCGGGGTGTAGCCCTCTTCGATGCCGAGATCGAGCACCTGGCGGAGCAACCGCTCGAGCGGGATCTGGTCGGTGCGCTCCTTCAGATCGCGGCGGGCCTGCGTGAGCTGCTGCGTGAGCTGCTTGTTCTCGTCGTAGAAGCGCTTGCGGACTTCGTGGCTTCTGTCCAGCTCGACGCGCAGGCGATCGAGCTCGTTCGAGAGGCGTTCGTTGTCGGCGCTCTGCTCCTCCATCTTCTTCTCGAAGCACTCGCGGAGCGCGTGAATGTCGGTGGCGATCGACAGGATCGATCGCTGGTCATTCTCCATTGGTTCCACCTTGGCCTTTCTGGAGTTCCACCTTTCGGAGATGGGGATCGTCGGCGTCCATCACCGGCACCCCGCACAGCTCGACGGCGATCGCGGCCCCGCGCGCCTCGACGTCGCCCTGAGCGACGAGCGGCGCGAGCGCCTGCAACGCCGCCCACCGCACGTACCCGTCGTCGTGCGTGGTGTTCGCGATCGCGGCCCCCGGGACCGACAGAAGGGCCGGAATGCGCTCCTCGGCGCGTTGCTGATCCTCGACGGAGACGCCGACCCAGACATTCGGGACGGGCCATTGAGCGCGGGAGAATTCCTGCGCGCGCGAGTCCCACAGTTCGCGCGTCGCGGCCTCGCTGCACTCGCCAGCGTGGTCGACCTCGCGCGCGAACCATTGCGCCAACCGCTCCGCACGCTTCGTGAGCACCTGGAACGTGTGCTGCGGGCGCGCCGCCATCACCCCGAACACGGCAGCGATCTGCTCGTCGCTCACGCCGTCGCCGAACAAGTCGCCCTTGTTCGCGACGAACCACCGCGCCGGCGTCCTCACGCGCAGCGGCTCCTGGAGAACATCGATCGCCAGACGCTGCTCGCCGGTCCACCGAGGGCCGTTGTCGGTGTAGACCGCGAGGCCCTCGTACCGCGGATGGTGACGCAGCCGCGTCGCCGTCAGGCGCTCGGCCCAGCAGTTCTTGCAGCCCGGCGAGACGCGCCGGCAGCCGTTCACGACGGGCCACGCTCGATCGGTCCACTCGATCGTCGTCACGGGGCTCATGGGGCAGCCTCGCGGAGCTCTGCCGGATAGAGCGTCAGGATGATCGGGCATTCACACCGACGGCAGGCCGCCCGTTCGATCACCTTGTCGCCGAGGGGCGTACGGTGCGGATTCGGCGACCGCCGAACCTCCTTCGTCCACCGCGAACGGTCTCCCTGTAGCGCGAAGTGATCGATCGCCGTGCAGGCGTCCTCGAGCAGCTCGGAGCCCAGCGTCGCGCGCCAGCAGGCGTCGCAGAGCCGCTCTCCCCGAGGCAGCTCCTGTTGAAGCCGCATGACCAGCCGCTCGAGCTCCAGGAGGAGCCCCACGCGGTCGAGACGGCGGCCGGGATCGCTGAGCAACTTCACGGCGCCGGCGTACTCCCGAACGAGATAGGCGCTCGGCAGCGACGGCACGCGTAGTCGACAAAGTCCATCGACCTGGCACGCCGGGCACCCTGGACAGCGACAGGAAACATTCGCAATCATGGCGTCCTTCTCCGGGGCCGGCGCGAAACGACGAGACCCCGGTGAGCGTCGGCGTGGCCATTACTGCTGCGCCTCCTCGCCGGGCTTCGCTACGGGCGCACCGCCCTGGTCGGTCTGGAGCACCGCCTTGAGCGGCGACCGCGAGAGCGCGTCCACGAGCGCGTTGGCGATGTCGGCGGGCAGCGTCTTCGTGTCGATGCGCCCCGACTCGAGGCCCTCGCGCACCGCCTTCAGAACCGGGTCGGCGTGGGCGCCGGTCGACTCGGCGATCAGCGACTGCCGCACCCGCGGCGCGTGCTGCCCGCGGTAGGCATCCTCGTAGGCGCCGAGCATCTCGAGCGCGCGCCCCTTGCGCAGCCGTCCGCGCTCTGCCTCGTAGGCGACCTGCATGCCGGCGCTGCGCTCTCCCGGCGCCGCCTCTTCGGCCGCCTTCGCCTTGGTGGCGAGCGCCTTCGCCTCTTCGGGCGTGAGCTGGTCGGGCGTGCCGAGGCCCATTTTCTTCGCCGACGCCGCGCCGAGGTCCATCAGAACCTTCCCGGTCGCGGCCACGGTCAGGGCGAACGCCCCCAACGCGAGCGTCGCCATGCCCAGCCCACCGGCCAGTCCCGTCGCGGCGGCCTCGGCACCACCGCCCGCCGCGCCCGCGCCGGCAGCGCCACCAGCACCGGCCGCGCCGCCGCCACCACCGAACAGCCCGCCGACTTGCTGCGTTGCAGCACGCATCGTCGCCTGCAGCAGCCCGCCGACCATCTGGCCAGCGATCGGATGCTCCATGTGCGCGTTTCGGCCCATCGTGATCACCAGGATCGGAGCATCGTGATCACGCGGATCGGAGCATCGTGATCACCAGGATCGGTCCATCGTGATCACGCGGATCGGTCCATCGTGATCACCGGGATCGG
>JAJXSP010000128.1 GCA_021784515.1 Myxococcales bacterium
TCCTGCACGCGCCCGATCCCCTCATCGCCCGCCGCAAACGACCGCCCGCCCCAGGGCAACCGCCTCGCCGCCGGCAGCGCCGCTCGCCGACCGTTCCGGTACTCCGAATCTCAGTCGCGTCGGTGAGCGAGCCCACATCCATCGGTGCATGGCGCAGACGTCCGCCTGCCGCGCGGCGCGGGCCCGCTTGCGCTGCCAGACAAAGATCGCCCGCGTCACCTGGCGCAGCGCCTCGGTCGCGAGCCTCGGGTCGGCAGCGAGGTGGTACCGGACACGGCGCGGGAACGTCGTGACCCACTGGCGCATCGGGATGTAGGGGATCACTCAATCGATGAGGTGAGCCGCCGCGTCGTGCATCCTCCGCGAGGTACACGACGAACGGATGTCGGCGTTCCTTGCACGAAAGCCGACCAGATGCTCGGCGCGGCAGCGACGGCAGACGACGCGGCATGGCGGGATTCGGGCGCGCGCCTACCTGCCCGTGCGCACGCGCCGGACCTCGTCGCGCGACGGCACCTGTCCCCGCGCCATGCCGTCGAGGACGAACGGGATCGCGCGCTGGACCATTCCGCGCCAGCCGCCGTCCATTCCCTTCTTCATCGCCCAGCCGAGCAGGCCCTGCATCCCGCCGTGGCGGAACTCGAGACGGGTGCCGCCGTCGTCGGTGGGCGTGAGGGTGAAGGTGACCCGGGTGGGCGCGCCGCGGCCGTTGGTGCCCCACAGGATCGAAAAGCGGCGCTGAGCCTCCGCCTCGACCACCTCGCAGTCGCAGATCCCGTCCCAGAACGGGCGCGGCCGGTCGGTGAAGCGGAAGCGGTGGCCGACCTTCGCCTCGCGGAAGTCGTTGACCATCATCCAGGCGTTCAGCCCCTCGGGCGTGGCGACGGCGCGCCAGACGAGCTCGGGCGGGTGTCGGTAGGTGGCTTCGTGGACGATGTCGGCAATCATCGCGGCAAGATACCGCCGTCCCATCACCCGGCGAAGAAACGAGATACCGTCCCCGGGCGCCCGCGACGATCCCTCACCGCGCGGTCGACGGCTCCGGGTCGTAATGGATCCGGCCGGCGTCCGTCGCGTCGTATCCCGGGATGACGTCGAGGGCGGCGCGATACGGCGCGCTCTGCGCGGTCTCGCACAGGCGCACCACGCGCGGATCGCCGAGGTCGCCCGCGCGCACGAGCAGGCCGTAGCTCTCCTCGGCGAGCGGCGCGAAGGCGAGCCCGGCGCGGTGCGCCCAGGCGCGCGTCGCCAGCCCGACGTCGGCCTCGCCGCGCAGCACCGCGCACGCCACGTCGCGGTGCGAGTCCATCGGCCGCGCGTGCGCGAGCACCTTGTCCATCGTGAGCCCCGCCTCGCGGACCGCACGCTCGAGGTGGATGCTCGCGCCGGCGGAGGACGGGCGCGAGGCGAAGCGCAGTCGCGGTAGCTGCCGCAGCCCCGGCACCTTGCGTCCGGCGGGCGCGACGAGGCCGATCGCGCGCCGCACGAGGTGGATCCGCGCGAGGCGGATCTCGCCGATGCGTGACGGCGGCCCCTTGCCGTGGCTGCCGGCCGCGAGGACGGCGCCCTCCTCGAGCAGCCGCATCGCGCGCTCGCGGTCGGCCTGGATGAACCCGAGCAGCGGCGGGCCGGCGTTGAGGAGCGCGAGGAGCTGCTCGACGGCGAGGTCCCCGTTCGCCGCGACCAGCGGCGGCGCCGGCGACGTGGTGGCCACCACCGGCGCGCCCCCGGCCGACGGCGCCGAGGGCGTTTCGGCTGGCCGCTCGAGCGCGGCCGCGGAGCCCCCCTTCTCGACCCACTCGATCACCTCGCGCCGCAGGAAGCGCCACTCGCCGCCGACGCGCCGGCCGGGCAGCCCGAGGCGCACGAGTCGGTACACCTGCTTCGGGTGGATCTGCAGCAGCTTCGCCACGGCGGAGGTCGTGAGCAGCGGCTCGGTGGCCATCGGCGGGGATTCTACCTTGGACGAATCAGTCCGATCTTGTCCTGATTGGGCCGTTCTGGTACGGATCGGCGCATCTCCCGTCGAGGAGCCGAGAGGACACGAACGATGCGAGCCCCTTCCCGTCTTCCGGCCGCGCTCCTGGCGATGGCCTGCCTCGCCGGCCCTCCGTGCGCGCGCGCCGCCGAGGTGGGCGACGTCACGCTCACGTACAACTTCGGCACCAGCCTCTACGCGCACCGGTTCGCCGCCTTGGGCAAGACCGCCGGCGACACCACCATCGCGGACACCTTCGGCCTCTCGGAGTTCCTGGGGGCGGGCGTGTTCGTGACGCCGCGGTTGCGCCTCGGCCTGAACGTGCAGTTCACCGAGGCGATCACCGAGCCGGCGGAGCCCTACCCGAGCCGCTTCGCGGTCTTCGCGCTGCTCCCGCAGTTCAACTACAACTTCTGGGGGCCGCTCACGGCGAGCTTCGTCCCCGGCGTGCTGCTCCGGCTCAACGGCACGAACCAGATGGGCTTCGTCCCGCAGGCCGTGCTCACCGCGGCGGTGCCGCTGGGCGCCGGATTCTCCGCACTGTTCTCGGTCGAGGTCCCGGTGATGGTCTACCCGATCGTCAGCGTCGGCATCACGCCGCTCGTCGGCGTCGGTTACCGCGTGCCTCGGGCGCGGCCGAAGATCGCGCCGTCGGAGGTCGCCCCGGCGCCACCGCCATCGGCCGGCTGAGCCCGCCGGGCGCGCCGCGGTGTGGTACACGGACGGGCGGACCACGCGCCATGCCTCCACGATGCCTGCCGCTCGTCCTCGCCCTCGCAGCGCCCGCGCTCGCCGCCCCGCCTGTCGGCGACGGCGGCGCCGCGTCGGATCGCGACCTCCCCGCGCCGCGCGTCGCGCACGGACGCCTCCGGCTCCGGCCGCCGCCGCGCGGGCTGCTCGCGCTCACCTTCGACGATGGGCCGTCGGCCGCAACCACCCAGACGATCCTGGACGAACTTTCGCGCGAGGGCGCTCCGGCCACCTTCTTCGTCAACGCCTATCGCCTCGGCGGCCACTCGCAGGCCGCGGCGCGGCAGCGCGAGCTGCTGGCCGAGGAGGTCGCGCGCGGCCACCTCGTCGGCAACCACACCTTCGATCACCAGCGCCTCTCCGACCTGCCGGCCGCGGCGCAGGAGAAGGAGATCGTCGACGGCGAGCGCGGCATCGCACGCGTGCTCGGCCAGCGTCCCTGGCTGTTCCGGCCGCCCTACGGCCGCATGGCGGCGCCCGCGGCGCGCGTGCTGGCGGCGCGCGGCTACACCGTCGTGCAGTGGAACATCTCCTCGGAGGACCCCTACCTCCGCACGCCCGAGAAGGTGCTCGACCAGGTGATGGCGGAGATCCGGCGCGAAGGCGGCGGCGTGGTGCTGTTCCACGACACGCACCCCTGGACGGCGGCGGCGCTGCCGCTCTTCTTCGCCGCGCTCGCCGACGAGAACTGCCACCGCGTCGAGGCGGGCGAGGAGCCCCTCCTGGTGGTGGGGCTTGACCGTTTCGTGGCGCCGAGTTATGGGGGGCCCCGCAACACCGCCCAGTGGAGCGATTCCGATCGCGAAGCACGGCGGAGGATCGCCGAGGCGTGCCGCAAGGCGAGAGGGCCCGACCAGGAGCCCGTGGTCGACGAGGACGTCAGGAGAGCGCACCCCCGATGAACTGCCCGCAGTGCAACACCGGAAACCACCCCGGCGCCTCCTCCTGCAAGCGGTGCGAGGCCGAGCTGCCGCCGAACTGCTGTGGCTGCGGCGCGCCCGTCGACGAGGGCAAGGAGCTGTGCCCGTCCTGCCGCACCGAGCGGCTGCCCGCCGCGCTCGGGGCGGAGCTGGCCGACATCCCGGAGATCGACGCCGACCCCGACGACGAGGCCGCCCCCGACCCCGAGTTCCTGCTCGCGCCGCGCTTCGTCGGGCGGGCGGGCCTGCTGGGCGCGCTCTCGGCGCGCATCGTCGAGTCGCTCGGCAGGGCGGAGCCGGTCTTCCTCGCGCTCACGGGCGCGGCGGGGATGGGCAAGTCGCGCCTCGCGCGCGAGCTCGGCAACGCCGTGCAGCGCGCGCTCCCCGAAGCCCGCGTGCTCGGCGGCAAGTGCGGCGGTCCGGCCGCGCCGCCCTTCCTCGCCTTCTCCCGGATCCTCGCCGCCCGCTTCGGCATCGAGGAGGGCGAACCCGGCCGCACCGCGCGCGACAAGATCGCGCAGGCCGTCGCCGAGCTGCTCCCCGGGCAGCGCGGCGTCGAGGTGGCGCACCTCCTCGGGCAGCTGGTGGACTACCCGTTCCCCGAGAGCCCGATCGTCGAGCCGCTCGCCGAGGCGCCGAGCCACCTCGAGGCGCGGATGTTCATCGCCGCGCGCCGCTTCTTCGCCGTCGACGCCGAGCGCGCGCCGATCGTCGTCGTCCTCGACGACGTGGACCGCGCGCCACCCGAGACGGTGAACCTGCTGCACTTCCTCGCCGCGGGGCTCGACGGGCGGCCGCTCGTGCTGTGCGCCGTCGGGCGCGAGTCGCTGTACGAGACCTACCCCGCCTTCGCGAGCGCCGATCAGGTCTTCGAGCGGGTGCAGGTGGGGCCGCTCGAGCCGGAGGATGCCGAGGCGCTGTTCGCCGAGCTGTGCCGTCCCGCCGGCGACGCGCCGCCCGAGGTGCTGCGCCACGCGCGCGAGAAGATGGACGGCTCGCCGCGGGCGCTGTTCGAGATGGCGCGCTACCTCCTCGAGACCGGCGTCATCGAGCGCGGGGGCGCGGAGTGGCGATGGAACCGCGGCCAGCTCCTTTCGACGCCGCTGCCGGGGCGGATCGAGGAGCTGCTCGCGGCGCGCCTCGCCGTGATGGACGCCTCCGAGCGCGACCTCCTCGAGAAGGCCGCGGCGTGCGGGGAGCGCTTCTGGCTCGACGCGGTGGTCGCCCTGATCCGCGGCGCCGCGCTATGCGGCGGCGAGGGCGGCGATCCGGACGGACCCTCGCTCGGCGAGATCGCGGGCGCCGGCGACCGCAACCGCGCCGAGGTGGCGGTCGCGCTCTCCCGCCTCGCGCGGCGCGGCCTGCTCGTCGAGCAGCAGCACTCGGCGATCCCCGGCGAGCGCGAGTACCGCTTCGCGTCGCCGCCCTGGCGCGACGTGATCCACGAATCGATCGAGGAGCAGGCGCGCCGGCGCTACCACCGCCTCGTCGCGCAGTGGCTGGAGCTGCGGCCGCAGGGGCGCGGCGAGGAGGAGCAGGAGGAGATCGGGCGCCACCTCGAGCGCGCCGGCGACGGCGACGGCGCCGCCCTCCGCTACCGCCGCGCCGCCGAGGTCGCGCGCGGGCGCTACTACAACGACAAGGCGGTGCGCCTCTTCTCGCAGGCGCTGCGCTGCCTCGGCCCCGGCGACCTCGCGAGCCGGATCCAGCTGTGGCACGACCTCGGCTCGGTCCACCAGCTGCGCGGCGAGCACGACGAGGCCCTGGACGACTTCGCGCGCACGCTGCGCCTCTCGTGGGTTGTCGCCTCGCGCAGCAAGGCGGCCGTCGCCTACAACAAGATGGGGCGCATCTACCGTCAGAAGGGCGATCTGCCGGTGGCGCTGGAGCACCTCGACCGCGGGCTCGATTTCTTCAAGCAGGCCTCCGACGAGCGCGGCATCGCGGGCTCGCTCGACGACATCGGGCAGGTGCTGTGGCTGCTCGGGCGCTACGACGACGCGCTCGATCGCAGCGCCGCCGGCCTCGAGCGGCGCCGCAAGATCGGCGACAAGCGATCGATCGCCGTCTCGCTGCTCAACATCGGCCACATCGAGCGCCACCGCGGCCTGTTCGACGAGGCGGAGAGCTGCTACTGCGAGGCGCTGAAGCTGCGCCAGGACCTCGGCGACCGCGTCGGCGTGGCCACCTGCCGCAACGGCCTCGGCGTGCTCGCCTTCCAGCGCGGCGACCTCGACGGCGCCCGCCAGCAGTGGGAGGAGGCGCTGCACGTGGCCGAGGAGATCGGCGCCGCGCCGCTCGTCGCCGCCGTCGAGGTCCACCTCGGCGAGCTCGCGCGCGCGCTCGGCGGCCTCGGCGAGGCGCGCACGCGCCTGGAGCGCGCCGCGACGATCGCGAACGACCTCGACGACCGCCGCCTGCGCTCCGAGGCGGTGCGCAACCTCGGGCTCCTCGAGCTGGCGGGCGGTGGAACTGCGAAGGCGATCGACCTGTGCGAGCAGGCCCTCGCGATCGCCGAGGGCGCCGGCATCCCCGTCGACGTGGGGCGGGCGCTGGTGGCGCTCGGCGAGGCGAACGCGGTCACGCTCTTCGACGACACCGGCGGGATCAACCGCAAGGCCGAGGACTACTTCCTGCGCGGCGTGGCGACGTTCCGGGAGATCGGCAACCACGCCGAGCTGGCGGTGGCGCTCGAGCGCTTCGGCACGTTCCGCGTCGAGTGCGGCGACGTCGCCGGCGGCCGCGAGCTGCTCACCGAGGCGCAGGATCTCTTCGCGCGCCTCGGGATGAACGCGAGCGAGGACGTGCGAAGGATGCTGGGCGAGCTCGGGTAGCGCGCGAGGCCTGGTTCACCGCGAACGGACGTCGCGGACGAACGAAACCACCCCGTCGGTGAACGCGTCGTTGCGATCGCCGGCGACCATGTGCCCCGCCGCGAGGTCCACGTACCGCGCCCCCGGCACCGCATCGAGGAACTCGCGCGCGCCTTCTTCGCTGACGACGTCGCTCGATCGCCCGCGCACCAGCATCACCGGCACTCGCAGGCGGCGGGCCAGCGCGAGGCGCTCGGTGCGCACGCGCTCGCCCTCGGCCACGTCGTAGCGCTCGGGGTCCCAGCGCGCCATCAGGGCCGGGTCCCAGTGCCAGCGCCAGCGGTCGTCGTCGCCGCGGCGGAGGTTCTTCTCGAGGCCCGAGACGTCGCGCGGGCGAGGCCGGTGCGGCAGGTACGAGGCTACGAAGTCGGCCGCCTCCTCGAGCGAAGCGAAGCCGTCGGGGTGGGCGCGCATGAAGGTGAGGATGCGGAGCACTCCTGGGATCTCGAGGCGCGGCGTGACGTCCACCAGCACGAGGCCGCGCGCGATCGGCGTCGTCGCCTCGCCCGCGGCATGGAGCGCCGCGATGCCGCCGAGCGATGCACCGACGAGGATCGGCGGCGATGGCAGCTGCGCGATGACGCCGAGGAGATCCTCGACGAACCCCTCGGTGTCGTAGTCGCCCGACGGCGACCAGCCGCTGTCGCCGTGGCCGCGGTGGTCCATCGTGATGGCGAGGCAGCCGGCGCCGGCGACCGTGGCGGCGGCGCCACCCCAGGCGTGGCGCGTCTGACCGCCGCCGTGGAGGAACAGCACCGCGGGCGCGGCGTCGTCGCCGAAGAGATCGGCGGCGATGTGCATTCCCGAGGGGAGATGGAAGGTCTTGCGACGTGGAGAGGGAGGCATGGCGGAGGCGCGGCAGTATCCGGCGCGGCCGGGGAGACCGCAAGATCGCGGCAGCTACCGCCGCCGCGCCTCGCGGCGCAGCCGCTCGATCAGCGGCCGATCGGCCGGCAGCACGTCATAGTCGCCGAGGCGCGCCGGCTCGACCCACGAAAGGTCGGCCACCTCGATGGCGCGCGGCTGCCCGTCGAGGACGCAGGCGTAGACGAGCATGTAGAGATCGAAGTCGGGGTAGGCGTGGAACACCACGTCCCAGATCGCGCCGACGGTGCAGCCCGTGCCCAGCTCCTCGCGCACCTCGCGGGCGAGCGCCGCGGCGGGCGACTCTCCGGGCTCGATCTTGCCGCCCGGGAACTCCCACCCGAGCGCATGGGGCTGGTCGGCCCGTCGCTGCGTCAGGAGCGTGCGCCCCTCGCCGTCACGGGCGAGCGCGGCCACGACGAGCTTCCGGTCACGCATCTCACGCGGGATGGTACACGAGCGGCGCGAGGCGCGCGGGCGGTGCGAGGAGGCGCGCGGCCATCGCCCCGCAGATGAAGCCGCCCATGTGCGCGCTGTACGCGACGGCGCCGCCGCCCGCCGCCGAGGAGGCGACCTGCACGAGCAGCCACAGGCCGAGCATCGCGCCGGCCGAGAGCCTCACCGGCGCGACGAAGAAGAGGAGCAGCACGAGGCAGCGCACGCGCGCCCGCGGCAACGCCACCGCGTAGGCGCCGAGCACGCCCGCGATCGCCCCCGAGGCGCCGACCATCGGCAGCACGACGTCGGGGCCGGCCGCCACCTGCAGCACCACCGCGAGCGCGCCGACGCCGAGGTACAGCGCGAGGAACCGCAGCGCGCCGAGCACGCCCTCGAGGCGGCTTCCGAACACCCACAGGAACCACATGTTCCCGAGGAGGTGGATCGGGTCGGCGTGGATGAACATCGAGGTGAAGATCGTCAGCGGCGGGGGGAGCAGCGAGTGGGGGTGGCCCGCGGGCAGCGACATGTGGCGGAAGCGCGCCAGCTCCCACGGCACCGCGCCGGCCGCCTTCGCGAGGGCCACCCGGTCGGCCGGCGGCAGGGCGATCAGCGCCGCGAACGCCAGCACGTTCAGCGCGATCAGCGCCAGCGTCACCGACGGGAAGCGCGACCGCGGTGTGTCGACCGACAGCGGGAGGAACACGCTCGGAGTCTGCGGTCGCGATCCTCCGCCGCAATCCTTGACCGCCCCCGAGCGGACGCTTAGGATTACCCACTTTTTTGGGAGAGGCCGATGAAGCTGTATAGCGGCAAGATCCCCGGCGTGGCCGAGGAGATCATCCGTACCCTCGCGGACGCAGGAGACATCGAGGTGTCCGACGCGGCGGAGGCGCGGCTCGACGTGGAGGCCGTGCTCAAGGAGTACCTCCGCATGGACCGCGAGATCACGGACCGCGCCAAGGACGTCCTGGAGCAGAAGAAGCTTCCCTACGGCCAGCTGTTCAAGGTGAAGCGCTCGCTCGCCGAGGAGCGCGAGTTCGGGATCGGCGACGAGGCGACGCTCTGGATCGCCAACCAGGTGCTCGAGACGTTCATGCACTCGGCGCACGTCGAGGAGGTGTTCGCCGAAGACGTGGTGCTGCGCAAGAAGATGCGCGACGTGCTGAAGAAGCACATGGCGGTCGACGACGAGCTGGACGAAGAGGTCCGCCGCCGCATCAAGAACCTCGCCGAGGGGACCCAGACCTGGGAGATCGAGTACGCCAAGGTCATGGAGCAGATGAAGCGGAAGCACGGCCTGGAATAGCGCTCCGCTCCCGCCGCAGCACCGACAGCACCCCCACGAACACCGCCACGCCGACGAGGTTGAGCGCCGCGTCGGCGAACAGGATGCCGCGCGGCCCCGTCGCGGCGGAGGCGTGCGCCTGCCAGGCCTGCCGCCCCCAGCCTTCACATTTGATGACGTAGGAGATGGCGAAGTTCCCCGCCGACGAGAAGAGCGTGTACTGCGTGCTGGCGGTGGCGCCGGCCGGGCCGACCACCTCGAGGACGAAGGCGGTGAAGGCGGCGTAGCAGAACCCGGTGACCAGCATGTAGACGAGCGCGCCGACGACGTACGTGGTCTGCGTCATCGGGCCGAGCGCCATCGCCGTCGCGCAGATCGCGGTGGCGACGCCGGCGGCGAGGTAGGCGACGCGGCGGTTGACGCGATCGCAGAGCAGGCCGCCGACGAGGCAGGCGCCTCCCTGGATCGCGCCGCCGAGGTAGCCGTTGGTCAACGTGACCCAGCGGTCGGAGACGCCGTAGGCGTCGGCGAAGCTGGTGAAGAGCTGGCCGGCCGCCGCGGTGCCGACGGGCGAGAGGCAGAGCAGCACGCCGCTCCAGCCGCGGCGCTGGCGCAGGGTGGCCCACACCTCGCGCGCCATCGTCCCGAACAGCTCGCGCGCGGTGCGGCGCGGCGGCGCCGGCTCGTCGACGAACAGCACCAGCAGGCTCGGCAGCGCGGTGAGCGCCGCGACCGCGATCCCGACGACCGGGAGCGAGTGCGCCTCGAGCAGCTGGAGCGACACGCCGCCGGCGAGCGTGCCGACGCCGATGTTGCCGAAGTTGAAGAAGCCCGAGGCGCGGCCGCGCTGCTCGTCGGGGACGGTGGTGACGATCAGCCCGCCGAGGCAGGCCGAGGTCAGGCAGATCGCCACCTGAGCCGCGAGCGTGAGGGCGATGAACGCGCCGACCCGCGACGGCAGCGGCATCATCATCGCCGCCCCGAGCAGCGCCGCGCCGGTCCACGCCATGATCAGGTACCAGCTGCGACGCCGCAGCCGCACGTCTACGGTGGGCGCCCACAGGAACTGGATCCCGGCCACCAGCACCGAGGCCGCGATGGTGGACTCGATGGTCGCCGAGTCGACGTGCGCCAGCTTGAGGATGCGGCCGATCGTCGCGGCCGTGAAGGCGCCGCTCACGCCGTAGGGGATCTGGAGCAGCGCGAACAGCCACACCGGCGTGCGTCGACGGGCGGGCGGAGGCGGCGCGAAGTCCGCGACGGGGTGCTCCACGGGGCGGCAACGATACTCGACGGGCGGTGTGGGTGGCCACATCGTCGCGATCGGCGTCCGCCCGCACCCCGTCCGCCCGCCGAAATCTTGACCCGACCCCGGGGCGGCGATAACGTCGCCCGTCGGTGAGATAGCCAGGGCAACCTCGTTTTCCCCTCGGAGCGCGCGTGAGCGACAGCCTCGTTCTCGATGGAAAAGTAGTGGTGGTGACGGGGGCCGGGCGTGGGCTCGGCCGCGCAGCGGTGCGCGCGCTCGCCGCAGCAGGCGCCAACGTCGCCCTCCTCGCGCGCAGCGCCGAGGAGCTGGCGGAGACGGCGCGCGAGGTCGAGGCGATGGGGCGCAAGGCGCTCGCGCTGCCGACCGACGTCACCAACGAGACCGCCGTGGAGGAGGCGGCCGAGGCGGTGATCGAGGACTTCGGCCGCGTCGACGTGCTGGTGAACAACGCCGGCATCGCGGTGGCGAAGCCGGTGCTCGAGCTGTCGGTCGCCGAATTGCGCGGCGTGCTCGACGTCAACGTGCTCGGGCCGTTCCTCTGCGCGCGCGCCTTCGGCGGCCACATGGTCGCCGAGCGCGCGGGGCGCATCATCAACATCGCGTCGATCTCCGGGCTGATCGGCGAGAGCGACCTCACGGCCTACGCGGCCTCGAAGGGCGCGCTGATCGCCTTCACCAAGGGCCTCGCGATCGAGTGGGCGCGCCACGGCGTCACGGTCAACGCGATCGCGCCGGGCTACTTCCGCACCCCGCTCAACCAGTCGGCGATCGACGACCCGGTCATTGGCACCAAGCTGCTGCGGAACATCCCCTTGAAGCGGGTCGGGCAGCCCGAGGAGATCGGGCCGCTGGTGGTCTACCTCGCCTCGGACGCGGCGAGCTTCATGACCGGCTCCGTCGTGGTGATCGACGGCGGCCAGACCGCAAGGTAGTGGCCAACATCCTGGTCGTCATCGAGCTGGCGGGCGACCGGGTGCACCCCGGCGCGCTCGAGCTGCTCGGGCAGGCGCGGCGGCTCGGCTCGCAGCTCGGCGCCACGGTCTTCGCGCTGGCGCCGTGCGCGAAGACGCCCGGCTACTCGGAGGACGATCTGATCGCCGTCCTCTCGCGCGGCGGCGCGGACAAGGTGCTGCTGGCGACGGCCGAGTCGTTCGCGGGGCCGATGCGCTGGGGAACGCACGGCCCGCTCTTGCTCTCGGTGTGCGCGCAGCGACGGCCGGCGTTGCTGCTGCTGGCCGCCACCGATGGCGGGCGCGACCTCGGGGCGCGCGCGGCGGCGCTGCTCGGCGCGGCGCTGCTCGTGGATGCGTGGGTGGAGGCCGACGACAAGGGCCTCACGCTGTGGGACGGCTCGGGAGAAAGCGCGCACCGCCTCGACGGCGAGCTGGAGTTCGCGGTGGTGGCGGAGGTCCCGCCCGGCCGGTACCTGCCCGGCAGGGGCGACGACGAGGCGGAGGTCGAGGTGGTGACGCCCCCACCGCCGTCGCCGGGCGAGTTCGAGGAGATCGCCGCCACGCCCGAGCCCGCGCGCGTGGTGGTGCTGGGCGCCGGGCCCGCCGCCGAGACGCTCGGACAGGCGCTCGGCGCCGCGACGGCGGTCGCGCCCGATCTCGCGATCGCGCTGCTGCCGACGGAGCCGCCGCCCGGGGAGTCGGAGGCGTGGCGTCGCGCCGCGGTGCGCGTGGCGCTCGGACGGGACGCCGCGGCGTGCGCGGGCGCCCGCTACGCCGTCGAGGGCGACGCGGCGCAGCTCGGCGCGGAGCTGGCGCGGCTCGTCGGTGCCAGTCCAACCGGAGGCGGCGCGTGACGCGCGTGCTCGCGCTCGTCCACGGTGGAGGCGCCCTGCCCTGCGCCCTCGGGCTGGGCGAGGTGACCGCGCTCGTCCTCGGCGATCCCGACGGCGCGCGCGGCGTCGCCGCGGCGATGGCCGCCGGCGTGGCGCGCGTGGTGGCGATCGCCGAGGACGGGATCGTGGCCACCGACTACCTCGGCGCCGCGCAGGTGGTGGCGAGCGCGGCGCGCAAGCTCGGCTTCGACGTGATCGTCGCCGGCGCGGGCCATCGCGGGGCGCTCGGACCGGCGGTGGCGGAGCGGCTCTCGCTGCTGCACCTCACCGGCGTCGTCGAGGCGCGGATCGACGACCAGGCGGTGATCGCGCGCCGGCGCGCCGGCGGCTTCGTGCGCACCTATCGCGCGCCGCTGCCGGTCGTGCTCTGCGCGAGCGCCGCCCTCGCGCTCGAGGCGCCGCCCGCGTCGCCCTCCGTCGAGACTCCGATCGAGCGGCTGACGCTGGCGGAGATCGGCGTCGCGCCGGCCGAGCTCGGGTGGCGGCGCCGCTTCGCTCCGCAGCCCGCGACCGGACCGACGCCGCGGCCGCGCGTGCTGCCCGACGTGCCGGCGCTCGTCGAGCGGCTTCGCGCGGAGCGGCTCGTCGGAGGTCGCTGATGCCGCGGGCGCAGCTGCGGCGCGACGAGGGCGGCTCGCGGCTCTTGGCGCTGCTGCGCGCGGATCGCTTCCGGCTCGGGCCGCGGTGCGCGCGCGTCGAGCAGAACCTCGCCGCGATCGGCGGCGTCGCCGACGAGGGAGCCGCCGCGTGGATCGGCGCCGACCTGCCGCCGCACGGCGCACCGTCGGTGTCGCTGGGCGAGGCGCGTGGCACGCTGGGCCCGCACAGC
>JAJXSP010000129.1 GCA_021784515.1 Myxococcales bacterium
CACGTGCAGCGCGCGCCCCTTCGCGGGCGCGAGGTAGGAGAGCGGCAGCGCGAGGTCGGCGCCGTCGGGCGCGCTCGGCAGGACCACCACTCGTGCGGGCGCGCCACCGACGGTGACGACATGCGCGCCGGGCACCTCCGCGAGCCCGACCGGCGGCGCGGACTCGCCCTTGCCGGTCATCGCCAGCACGTGCAGGAAGCGCTGCGCGGTGGCGCCCGCGACGCTCTCCTCGACGCGGTAGAGCGGCTGCTTCCAGGTGTCGTTGTTGCGCCACGGCCCGGGGCCGGCGTTGGCCACCGGCTCGGTCACCACCGCCGGCGCGGCGGCCGTCGGGAGCAGCGTGCGGCTGGTGAGCCGCGAGCCGCCGACCTCGGCCATCACCGTCGCGCACTGCACCACCGGCGCGGTCGGCACATGGAGCAGCCACGTCACCTTCACCGACGGCCGGGCGACCACGTCGCGGTCGTTCACGATCACCACGTCGGGGCGCGCGAAGACCAGCTCGCGGCGCGCGAGCCTCACCGAGTTGCTTCCGTGGTTGCTGACGTACGCGGCCGCGAAGTCGGCCTGCGCGGCGACCGCGCCGCCCAGCTCGGCGAAGTGCGTGACCGCCACCTCGCCGACCGGCGACCAGGCGCCCTGCTGCGGCGGGTAGGTGCTGTTGGCGCCGCCGTCGTCGAACAGCAGCGTGTTGTTGTTCCACGTCGCGTAGGTGCCGTAGTCCGCCGTCGGCAGCGCGAGGAAGTCGCCGCCGCGCGAAAGCTCGAAGTGCCCCGCGTCGGAGTGCTGGTGGTCTCCCGCCTGCCGCCCGCCGCACCACATCGCGACCCACCCGTCGCCGGCGCCCCAGCCCGAGCGCGCGATCAAAAGCCCGGTGCCGCGCGCGAAGAACGACCGCGGCAGCCCCGCGCTCGTCCAGTCGGCGACGGGCCACGCGGGCGAGCGCGCCTCGGCCAGCGCCTGCGTGAACGGGAGCGCGTTGTCGCCGACCGACGCCACGAAGCGGCGCGCGAACGGCGCGAACGGATCGTCGGGGATCGCCACCAGCGCCGCCCACAGCGCCGTGGAGGCGGGGCGCACCGGGTGGTTTTGCTGATCGCCCGCGTCGAGGAACTCCCCGCCGCCCGGGTGGAGCGCGTGGAGGTGGAGCGCGATGGTGTCGTGGAGGAACTGGTTCGCGAACGGCGCGTGGCCGTTGTCGGCGGCGGCGGCGCTGGCGAGCGCCCAGCTCGCGGTGGTCAGCTCTCCGTATTGCCACCCCTCGGGCTGATCGCCGCCGGCGAGCGATCCGCGCAGCGCCGGGACGAGCAGCCCGTCGGTGAGCCGCGTGGCGCGCGCCCACAGCCGCGCACCGACGGCGGCGTCGTCGGCCCCGACCGCGATCGCCGCGGCCCAGGTGGCGAGGAGGTAGCCCGCGAAGTAGTTCGCGGCCGGCTCGTCGTTGTGGTAGCCGACGGCGTCGCCGGCGCGGTTTCGCGGGTTGCCCTGCTCGTACCAGCGCCCCCACTCGTCGAGGCGCGCGATGGCGCGGGCGCGCAGCGAGCGATCGACGCCGGGCGCGTCGTGGAGCCAGTCGAGGCCGAGCGCGGCGAAGGTGCCGTAGGTGCGCATCGAGTAGCCCGAGTCCTGCGCGACGATGAAGCGCCCGTCCGGCGCGTCACCGAGGCCGCCCAGCCCGTCGCCGACGACGTCCTTGTCGTCGAGGAGCGCCTTCCAGTAGGTGACCGCCTGGGCGGCGCGGCGCGCATCGCCCGTGGCGTGCCAGGCCACCGCGCACGCCGCCATCTGCGACGCCCAGTCCCAGCCCTGGTAGCCGCTCGCGATCGCCTTTCCCTCCTGCTCGTCGCACGCGGCGACGAGCGCGGTCACCTGCGGACGGTGCGCCTTCCACGCCGCGGCGAGCGCCGGCCGCAAGCGCCCGACGAGGAAGCGCGGGTGCGGCCCCGACGGCAACGCGCCGCGGGCGAGCGAAGGCGCGGCGAGCGCGAGCAGCGCGACGACGAGGCGGAGCATCGTGCGATGGGAGCGCACCGTCGCCGGCAGGTCAACCGCGCGCGACCACGCGCCCCACTCTGCTATTCTCCGCCGCCGTGGGCGGCCTGCACTTCGACGAGCGCTACCGCGAGACCGTCCGCCTCGGCGACGGCACCGAGGTCACGCTGCGCCTCGTGCGCCCCGACGACAAGGGGCTCATGCGCGACGGCTTCGACAAGCTGTCGCCCGAGAGCCGCTACGGCCGCTTCTTCGGCCCGAAGGACCACCTCACCGAGCGCGAGCTGGCCTACCTCACCGAGATGGACGGCCGGGACCACCTCGCCATCGGCGCGCTCGTCCACACCGACGACGGCGACGAGGGGCTCGGCGTGGCGCGCTTCATCCGCCTGCCCGATCGACCGGACTGCGCCGAGGCGGCGATCACCGTCACCGACGAGGCGCAGGGCAAGGGGCTCGGGCGCCTGCTGCTCCAGCGGCTCGTCGCCGCGGCGTGGGAGCGCGGCGTGCGCACCTTCCACTGCGAGGTGCTGGCGCGCAACACGGCCGTCGAGTCGCTGCTCCGCTCGCTCGCGCCCGGCGTGGCGCCGAAGGCCGACGGCGGCGTCCTCGAGTTCGACGTGCCGCTCCCCGAGGTGCCGGCCGACCAGCTCGCCGACGAGGCGCCGCGCACCAGCGCTCCGTACCGCCTGTTGATGCTCGCCGCAGAGGGGCTGCTGTGGCTGCGGGAGCTGGCGCCCTGGCCCGTCGAACGTGTGATGCGGATCGCCGGAAGCGATCCGCCGGAGGAACCGATGCCCGACCAGAAGACGCTCGTCGTCCCCACCGACTTCTCGGAGCCGTCCGACCGCGGCCTCGACGTGGCGATCGAATATGCGCAGCTCCTCGGCGCGCAGATCGCGCTCGTGAACGTGAACGATTCGCCCGCCTACTTCGGCTTCGACGCCATCGCCGTCCCCGAGGTGGAGAAGGCGATGGCGCTGCGGATCGCGCGCGGCCTCGACGACCGCGCCGCGCGCGTGCGCGCCCGCGGCGTGACGGTGCAGGTGGTGCGGCTCGAGGGCAGCCCGTGGGAGGCGATCACCGACTACGCGCGCCAGGCCGGCGCCGCGCTGATCGTGATGGGCACCCACGGCCGCACCGGGATCAAGCACGCCTTCATCGGCTCCGTCGCCGAGCGCGTGATCCCGCGCGCGCCCTGTCCGGTGCTGGTGATCCCGCCCCAGCACTGATCCGACGGGGACGTCACGCGAAGCGCGCCTCGAGGTGGTCGACGCCGTCCTGCAGCGTCCCGACCGGACCCGCGTCGCGGGTGCTACGCGAGCAGCTCGACCAATTCGGCGACCGGCCGGATGTCCCCGTCGGCGGCGTTGATGAGCCGCTTCGGGAAGGCGCGGTTGTCGGGCGCCAGCTCGATCTCCTCCACTCCGCCCTCCTCGGACACCCGGGTCACCCGCCAGCGCTTCAACGTGTATCGCCCGCCGAGCTCGGGGTCGACCTCGTCGGTCCGCAACTGCACCACCACGCGCCGGCCATCGAGCGCCATCGATGACGGCGCGCCGTCGACCGGGAACGACCGGAACAGCGCCCAGCTCCCATCGGCGACCGTGCCCTCCATCGATTTCCCAATCACCTTCGCCACGAACATCCGCCGGTCGAGGGCGCGCTTTGGTCCGAGCCGCACCCATCCCTTCGGTAGCGGTACCTGCGCGCCGCTGAAGTCACCGGCGGCGATCGCCAGGTCATAGACCGGCAGCGCGCTCGCGAAGCGATCCGCCTCGGGGACGGTCAATAGCACCTCCAAGCCCTGCGGCCCGAACAGCGTCGGCCTGTCTTCGGGGATGAGCGGCAGCGACTCGTGGCGCCGCCAGAGGTCGGCGATCGCGCGCGTCGACTGCTTCGACCACCACGTGATGTCGGCCCGGTGGAGGCCGCCGTTCTCGACGAGGAACAGGTAGTGCCACGGCTCCTTGTCGTATTCGGTCAAGAGCTCGCAGTAGCGCACCGCGCGCTCGGCCTTCTTCTTGTCGCGGTCGTCGAGCCGGCCCTTCACCTCGATGATGAAGTTGTGGCAGACCTTTCCAATCAGCGCTCGCGCGATGAAGTCGGGGTAATACTTCGCGGTGTATCCCTGCCAGTCGTACTCGATCCGGTAGCCCACGCCGTGCCGGTGGTTGTAGAGCCAGCCCTTCACGTCCTTCGCGTCGTCGAGCAGCGTCGCCAGCACCCTCTCCTCGGGGCTGTCCATCGCCGCCTTGGCGAAGGTCGACTTCTTCGGATCATCGAGGACGTTCTTCCTGGCCGCCTGATAGTTGTCGATCTCCACGGCGCGCCGCTCCTGCAAGAGCGCCCGTGTCGCCGCGCGCTCGACGTTCAGCGCGTCGTTCAATGCCGGCCGCAACGCTTCCCGCACGCCCAGGATCACCTCCGGCCGCGCCAGGTTTCCAAGCGCGATCCTGGCGTGCCCCGCCTCCAGCACCTTGTCGAACGAGAGCGGCAGCCCCATCGGCAGCGCGAAGGTCTTCTGCTCCAGGAACTCGCGCACCACCCCTTTGACGGCATTCTTGTGCTGGTAGCTCGCTTTCAACTCTTTGAGCAGCGGGATCGCGTAGGCGTGCTCGATGACGTGGTCGAAGTCGCGATACGACGGCTCTCCGCTCAAGGTGAAGCTCTGCCCCGCCGACTCGCCGCTCGTAAACGCCTTCTTCAAGAAGGTGTTGATCTCGAGGTCTCCCAGCTCTTCGATCCAGCTCACCCGCGGCCGCACGCCCTCCAGGCGCCGCACCTCGAAGTGCTTGCGCCAGTCGGGCACGACCTCCACCAGCCCCTCGAAGCGCACCAGCCGCACGTCGTACAGCTCGCGCTCCGACAGCTCGGCGCGCTGCCGGATCGGGACGCGCTCGGGCGTGTGGATGATCTCATCGCTCCCCTTGACCTCGACGAGATCCTCGATCTCCTCGAGGATGGTCTTGAAGGACTCGTGCTCGATGACGTACAGCTCTTCCTCCGTCACCGCCGCCGCCCCGTCCTCGTCCAGCTCCGGGGCGTGCATCTTGCGCAGCCCGCGCCCGATCACCTGCTCGGTCAGCGTGCGCGAGCCGCACGGGCGCAGCGGCACGATCACCTTCACGTTGCGCACGTCCCACCCCTCGCGGAGCATCATCACGCTGACCACGACGTTGTAGGGGTTGTCGATCATCGCGGGCGAGCCGTCCTCCGCGAGCGCGCCCGTGGGGTCCGTGATCCGGTCGTGGTCGATGGCGTTGACGGCGCGGCGGACCTTCTCCCACTCCTCTTCGTTCGACTCCTCCTTGCTGCCGATGTGAATCTCCACCACCGTCGAGCGCGCCGGGCCGCTCCCCGCATCGAGGAACAGCACCTCGCCGGTCTCCGGGTGGTGGAATCCCTTGGGCGCAAGGTGCGAGAGATCGTCCTGCACCGCCTGGCCGTGCGTGAGGTAATTGGCCACCTCGCGCGCCTCCTTGCGGTCGGCGCACAGCACGAACATGAGCGGCTTTCGCGGATCGCCCTCGGCCCGCATCACCTCGCGCACCTTCTTCCAGCGCTCGATGCCGGTCATGAGGATGTTCCGGTACTTCTCCCACGCGTCGGGCTGCCCCTGCCGCACCAGCGGCTCGATCTGGCCGGTCTTCGTGTTCTTCACTTCGACCCGCTCGAGGATCGGCCGCTTGACGATGCCATCGGTGATCGCCTCGGGGAGCGCGTAGTAGACCGCGGTGTGGCGGAACAGGTCGTTCTGCTTGAACTCCACCTTTCCCTTGTCGCTCTTGTTGGCGCCGGCCTCCTCGTAGAGCGTCGCCGAGAGATCGACCTGGAGGCCGAGGCGCCCCTCCCTTTCGCGCCCGCCGTTCAATCGCCGCAGGGCGGCGATCCACGCCATCGCCGTGCTGGCCTCCTCGCCGAGCGCCAGCTTCTCGCGCTGCCGCTGCTCGAAGCGCGTGTGGCCGGGCTCGTCCCACACGTGGTGCGCCTCGTCATTGAGAACAAAGATTCCGCGCGACCGCCCAAAGCGCTCCACCAGCGGCGTCGACACCGCCTCCAGCTTCTGCGGCTCGCCGTCCTCGAACAGCAGCTCGGTCTGGCGCTCCTCCGGAGAGCGATACACGAGATCCGGCGCGTCGTCGCGCGTGCGCAGGAGCTGGTGATAGTTGGTCACCACCAGCGCGCCGTCGGCCGGGTCGAGCTTGGTCGGGCAATCGCTGGGGCCGTAGACCTGCAGGTGCCACGACGACTCCAGCTCGGGCGGGATCACCGGATCGGAGAGGAAGATCGCCGGGGCCCTGCCCTCCGGCTTGAAGTCTTGAAGGAGGCGATCTTTGACGAAGAGGCCCGGCGCGATGAGCAGGCTGTGCCGCCCGAGGCCCAGGTGCTCCTCGCCCTCGCACACCGCGTTCAGGTAGGACCACGCGATGAGCAGGCTCATCATCTTCGTCTTGCCCGAGCCGGTGGCGAGCTGCCCCCCGAGCTTGACCCACGGGTCGCGCTGCGGCTCCAGCGGGTCGGTCCCGGTCAGTTCATAAAGCTCCTCGGTGCGCCGGATGCGCCGCACCTCGTACAGGTAGATGAACGTCTCGACCAGCCGCCGCTGGTGCGGCCAATATTTGAAGGCGCGCGTGTCGTCCCTGCCCAAGAGCAGGTGCGGCTCCCGGCGGAACCAATGGTGCAGCAGCACCAGCGACGTCTCGCCCAGCGGCTGCTCCCCGTCGGCGACCGGCTGGTAGCGCGGCGGCGCCTCGGGGTAGGGCTCGGCCGCGCGCCCGAGCGGACAGCCGCGCCAGGCGTCCACCAGCCGGCGCACCTCGGTGATGACGCGCCCCTGCCCCTTGGGGGCCTCCACTCCGGGAAGCTGCGACATGGTCAGGAGGCCTTTCGAGCCGCCCCGGGCTTTCTCGGTGGCAGGCGCACGGCGGGGCGACCGCTCTTGGCCTGGCGCGCCCGCGCGGCCTCGAGCAGCTTGTCGATGTCGTAGTTTGCCGCCCGGGCCAGCTCCTCGCGGATGGCGTGAATCTCCTCGATGACGGGATCCTTGCGCGGCACGATCAACCCTCCTGCGCCAACTCGACCGGCGTGCAGATGACCGGTGGCTCGAAGCCGGTGGTACGACAAATCATTTCAATCCTACTGCGTAGCGTGGCGTTGGCGATGTGGGCGCAGTTCCACGTGAGGAGGTAGTCGAGGCCGTGGACCGCCGCCAGAGCGACGTGGACCGCGTCGACGTAGGCGGTGGCCGGCATGCCGCCCTGGCGCAGGATCTCGCGGGCGAGCAGGCCGGTCTCCGGCGTCAGCTCCACCAACGGCACCCCGGCCAGCGAGGCGATCCGCCGCGCGGCAGCGTCGGGATCCCCGGCCCCCGCCTCGTCGAGCACGACCTGGGACGTGTAGAGCTCGAACACCGAGCGCGCCTCCCACCAGTCGCGGGTGATTTGCTGGTGCGCCGCGCGAATCAGGTCGTGGCTGGGCCGCGCCGTGAGGTAGCTGGCGATCGACGTCTCCACGTACAGCCTGGCCTTGGGCGGCGGAATCGAGGGATCGGCCATCACTTCACGTCCACCCCGACGGTGGCGATGCCGTCGTTGCCGAACACGTCGGTCACCCGGGCCGCCACCTGGAAGCGGCCCGCCTGCGCGTACTGGAAGTCCGACTCGAACACCAGCGGATCGAGGTCGCTCTTGCCGCGCCGCACGCGGAAGCTCTGCCAGTCGGTCTCGAAGATGGGCTTGCCGTCGGGGCCCACCCGGCGCCCGTAGTTCCAATCGACCGACCAGAAGTCGACGAACTTCTGCCACGAGGTGGCCTTTTGCAGCCACTTCTCCAGGTCCCGCTGCCGCGCGGCCCACTTGGCCTGCTCGGCCTCGGCCTTCTTGCGCGCCGCCGCCGACATCCGCTCGGTGATGGGCGAAAGCGCCGGGCGCTGGCTGGCCACGAACGACTCGATGTCCACCTCGCAGTGGCGGAGCGCCAGGGTGACGCGCCGGCCCGAGACGCGCGCATCGAGCACGATCGAGAGCGGGGCGTAGAAGGCCGGGATCGCCATCGACTCCACGGGCGCGTCGGGATTCTTGCGCAGCCCGTCGATGCGGCGGCGCACCTCGTCGATGGCCTGGGCGGGGATGGCGCGCACGGTGACGTGGATGCCGGTCTGATCCTCCACCTCGCTCTTCTCACCGCCCGACAGGGTGTCGAAGTCGGCGCTGAGGATGGTCACCGCATTCAAGTCGGTGCGCTGCGCCTCGCGCGCGATGTGCCAGACCTGCCCGATCGACACCGTGCCGTCGAGCGGGCCGACGTGAATCCAGTGCTGGCCCTTCTTCCCGTGGAGCCGCGTGTAGCCCGACACCGGCTCGCCGCCGAACACCTTGATCATCTCGTCGCGGTAGGCGCAGCGCTGGGTCTGAAAGCTCTGCCACTGCTCGGCGCGCTGGTAGACGCCCATGTTCTCGACGGTGAAGGGGCGCACCTGGAACGGCCCCGGCCCCTTCTGCGGCTTCTCCTTGCGCTCGATGTTCTTGCAGTGGGAGCACTCGACGTAGTCGTATTGCGCCTTTTCGGGCGGGCGCGGCTGCCCGTGAAGCTGGATGAGGCGCTTTCGCGCGAGGTGGATGGCGTACTTGCCATTGTCGATGCCGATGAAGCGCCGCCCGAGGCGCTCGGCCGCCTCGCAGGTGGTGCCCGAGCCCATGAAGGCGTCGAGGACGATGCCGCCGGGCTCACTTGATGCGGTCAGGATTCTTTCAAGGAGTGTCACGGGTTTTTGGGTCGGATAGGTCGTCCATTCGTTACTGCTTCCCATTAGCGGGGCAATGTCAGTCCAGATATCCTGCATCGGAACGCCGTCCATGTCCTCCAAATAGCCCTTGTAGGATGGAGTGCCGTTCTTCGAGTAGACGAGGAGCCCCTCGTCGTGCATCCGTTGCATTCGATCACGGGAGTATTTCCATACCTTCGTTACACCGTTCCATTCGTAAGTCAGATTCGGACGGTTCGGATTCGGATTGATGCACGAGATTAGCCTGTAGACCCGACCATCCGATTCCTTGAACTTGTAGAAGTCACGGAGATACTCCGCGCGGTGTGGTGTGAACAGTGGATGCCAAGTCGCATTTGGGCCGTTTGCATACAGGAGAATCGTGTCGTGCGATGCACCGAACTTGTAGTCCACGTTTCCGTGCGGAAGTGATCTCCGCCAGACGATTTCGTTGCAGAAGTTATCGTATCCAAACAGTTCATCCATCAAGACCTTGACGTAGTGCACCGCGTGCCAGTCAAGGTGAACGTAGATACTCCCCGTCGGAGCGAGCAGTTGCTTGAGCAGCTCCAACCGCCGCTTCAGCATCGACAGAAAGCTATCCAAGCCCTGTCGCCACGTATCCTTGTAGGCGAGGATCTCGACCAGCGAGGGCTCCTTCTTCGCCTGCACGCCCGCGTCGTCGTCCAGCTCGATGTCGATCGCGTTGTCGGCGAGGAAGTCGTTGTTCACCATGAACGGCGGATCGATGTAGACGAGATCGACCTTGCCCCGGTAGCGGTAGTCGCGCGTCATGGGGTCGCGCTCGTCGAGCAGGGTCTGGAGCGCCACGAGGTTGTCGTTGGTCCAGATCAGGCGATTGGGCGGCAGCGTGGTGGTGTCGCGCTGCACCACCGCGCGGGTGTCCACCGACAGCTCGCCCTCGCGGCGGATGGCGCGCCCCGGCCACACGATCTCCACCACCTGCGTGGGCACCGACACCGCCAGCTCGCGGCGGTCCATGCCCTGCCACGCCAGGCGCGGCTTGCGCGGCTCCACCTCTACCGCCAGCGTGAGGTCGCGCTCGGGCGCGGGCGCGGGCGCGGCGGGCGCCACGGCGGAGGGTCCGGCCGCCTCGGCTCCCACCGCCTTGGCCGACCCGGCGCTCGGCTCGACCGTGGGGTGCTGCTGCCAGCCCAGCTCGCCTTGAATGGGCGGCGTGGCGCGGCTCCCGGGGGCGGGCTTCCTGGGCTGCTTGGGCGGCATGTCGGCCTTCTTTGGTGGTGGCTCGGGTGGGACGGAGAGCGGCAGCCCCCGTCCAAGGTGCGCGGAGTGTAACCACCCCGGCGGAGGAAGATCCACACCCTCGGTAATCGACGGTGCATGACGGAGATGGGGGCCCGCGCCATGGGCGTTGACCAGGTAGCGTTGACGTTGACGTGGGCGTTGACGTTGACGTGGTCGGCGACGGCGACGGCGACGTGGCCGGAGAAGACGCTCCCGTCGATCCTATTTCGGGTTCGGCCACCTTCACGTCGCCGTCGCCGTCAACGCTCACGAGTTCGTCAACGCCACGTCAACGTCAACGCACTCGGGTTGACGATGGGGGCCCCGAGCACGTCTTTGTTCGTCTTGCGCTTGCGCACCGCCGCCACCAGCTTCCCGATGGTCTTCCCCTTGGCCTCCTGCGCTTGCGACTTGATCGCGCCGGGCGCCTCGAAGCCGAGCGACTTGAACGGCGCGAGCCGCGGCTCACCGTCGCCCGCCAGCGCGCCGGCGAGCCCATCGACCGCCTCGTCCTGCTCCGCGTCGAGCTCGCCCACCCGCTGCTCCTCCTTGCGCCGCCTGGCCCACGCCGCGCGCACCGCCGTCTCCGCCGCGACGTAGGCGGCGTGCGCCTGCTTGAACTTGCCGAGCCGCGCCTTGACGGGCGTGGTGTCGACGGTCTCGGCGGCGGGAGGCGCCGGAAGCTCCTGTGCCCGGCAGCGAGCAGCCTGCCACTGAACAGCCCGCGACCGACGAGCCTGTCGAGTACCCGGGCACGCCGGCGGGGCAGGGGGCTCCGATCGCGACTGCGCTGGTGAACGTCGGCGACGTTGGAACCGGCGGTGAGGAAGAGGGTGAAATCGTCGGACCCGAGTGGGCGGCCGAGCTCAAGAAGCCAGGCGGCAGGCACTACCTGTCGAAGCTCTCCCACTCGAAGGCCGGGAAGGTCGACCCAGTTGTCAACACGGTCATCGTGCCAGCCGTCGAGGAGAAGGTGAAGGCGGACATGGCGCTCATCCGCGCGCGAAAGGTGGCCGCCGTCGAGAGGAAGGATGGACGGTACGTCTTTACCGTCGAGGATCGCTCGTACGAGACCAAGTGGAATTCTCCCGGCAAGCTGTTCCCCCTCTCCGGCACCGGCTTCTACGCGCTCAATCCTCAAGAGTACAAGGCGCTCCGTATCTACAGGGAGTACGACGGTGACACTGAGATGGCACGGAAAGTCTTAGGACGAATTCCTCTTGAAGCCCGGGTCAAGCCGCTGCATATTTGGGAAGAGGCGTAGGGGAAGAAGCCATGATCGAGCGGGTGCCGCGCTACTTCATGCTCCGCGACCGGCCGACGGCCGAGGTGGTCAAGGGTGTGAAGGAGGCGACCGGCGCCACGGTCGACACCGAGGGCGACGACGCGGCGATCATCGTCGAGATCGACCGCTACCCGATCGGCTTCCGCACCGACGTCACGCTCTGGGTCGACCCAGCGCAGGCTACGCTGCCGGCGGATGACGAGGCGCTCGGTCTGCTCCTCGCCAAGACGTTCGACGAGGACGTGCTGGTGCCGCCCGGTCCGCTCTGCCTGGATCCGCCGGACCCCGGCGAACACCTGATGGTGCGCCCCGACGGTCGCATGTTCGACGTGTTCTCCACCGACGACGACTACTTCGTGCTCGACGAGGACCACATGCGCGAGGTCACGCCCGCGTAGCGCCACCCGTCCCGGCTAACACCCCCAGCGCGACGACATGTCGCGCGTTGCCGGTTTCGGCCCCTACGCCCCAGCTCTGACGATCGCCGCCGGGCAGATGCCCGACCCCGGCGCCGCGCCCTGGCTCTCCCACCAGGACGGCGTCGGGGGCACCGATCCGACCGCGGCCCTCGGTCACCAGACCGACGGGCACGACATGGACCTCGCGGTCGTGAAACTCACCGTCTCGGTCTGGGACGGGATGCCCGGCCTCGAGTTCATCGCCGAGCGCTCGCACGACCCGCAGGGCGCCGCCGGATCCTTCGGGCGGATCGACCCGCCGGTGCGCTTCGGACCCGTCGCCGGGCAGTGGATCTCGGCGAACAACGGCGTGGTCGTGATCTCCTCGGCGCTCGGCGCCACGCCGCTCATCCTCATCGTCGACGCGCCCGCGGCCGCCCGCTTCCGCTTCGGCTTCGGCCCGAGCGGCGCTGGCAACCACGCGCTCGCGGCGCTCACCGCCACCCTCGAGACGATCAAGGCGTCCGTCCTCGCCTGAGATGGGCCACCACCCGAACAGGCAGGCGCGGCGGGCCGAGCGCGGCAAGGAGCGCGCGCGGCGCCCGCGCGCCGGCGATCACCGCTCCGGCTGCGATCGCCAGCACTCCCGGGGCACGCCCTGCAACGCAAGCGCGTAGGAAATTCAAACTGCCGTTCCGGCCGGGGCTACTTCCCCGCCCCCGCCCCGCCGCCCGCGGCCGACGCGCTCGCCGCCGGCCTGGGCGCCGCCTTCGCCGCCGCGCGCGCGGCCGGCGCCGCCTGCCTGGCCTCCGTGAGCGCCTCGCGCGCCTGCGCGAAGGCCTGGGCGGCCGCCGCCACGCGCGCCTCTGCCTCGGCCACCGCCTGCTTTGCCGTCTGCTTCGCCTGCGCCGCCGCCTCGCGCTGCGCCTTCACTTCGCCGCGCCTGGCCGGCGTCTTTGCCGCCTGGCCATCGGGCGCCGCCTGCTGGAACAGCAGCGCGAACAGGTCGGTGGCCCCGTCGTCCTCGGCCGACCGAGCCCCGCGCTTGAGCGCCGCGAAGGCCTTCTCCCACGGCAGCGCCATCACTTCGCGCTTGGCCACCTCCGCCGCGTGCACGTGGGCGAGCGGCGCCACCGCCTCGATCGCCGCGAGCACCGCCGCCGCCGCCTTGTCGAGCGCCGTCGCCGCCCCGAGCACGTCTTTGTTCGTCTTGCGCTTGCGCACCGCCGCCACCAGCTTCCCGATGGTCTTCCCCTTGGCCTCCTGCGCTTGCGACTTGATCGCGCCGGGCGCCTCGAAGCCGAGCGACTTGA
>JAJXSP010000130.1 GCA_021784515.1 Myxococcales bacterium
CCGAAGTCGACCGCGCCGAGCGAGATGAGGTTCGCGGCGGTGCCGGTGGCGACCATGCCGATGAAGGCCATCAAGAGCGCGAGCGGGATGTTGATGGCGGTGATCAGCGCGGCGCGCGTGTGGCCGAGGAACAGCCACAGCACCAGCGTCACCAGCACCATGCCGACGATGAGGTTCTCGATGACGGTGTGGGTGGTGAGCTTCACCAGGTTGGCGCGATCGTAGTAGGGCTCGATCGTCATCCCCGGCGGCAGCACGTTGTACTTGCGGATCATCTCCACGCGCTCGTGCACGGCGCGGATGGTCTTCAGCGAGTCGCCGCCGTAGCGCATGAGGACGATGCCCTCGACCACGTCGGGCTCCTCGTCCTTGCCGACGATGCCGAGGCGCGGCGCCCACCCGACCACGATCGAGGCGAGGTCGCGCACGCGCACCGGGATCCCCTTCTGCTCGGCGACCACGATGTCGCCGATGTCGCGCAATGACCGGATGAGGCCGATGCCGCGCACGTTGAACGACTGCTCGCCGAGCGTGATGCGCTGGCCGCCGACGTTCTGGTTGGCGTTGGTGATCGATTGGAGCAGCTGCGTCAGCGTGAGGCCCTGGCCCTTGAGCCGGTACGGGTCGACCTCGACGTGGTACTGCTTGCTGTAGCCGCCGAATCCGACGACGTCGATCACGCCGGGCACCTGACGGAACTGCTTCTCGAGGATCCAGTCCTGCGCGGTCTTGAGGTCGGTGAGGGTGTAGCCCTTGCCGCGCAGTACGTAGCGGTAGATCTCGCCGATCGCGTTCCACGGCGAGAGCTGCGGCTGCAGGCCGGGCGGCAGCTGGATGAACGAGAGCCGGTTCAGGACGCGCTGCTGCGCGGTGTAGTAGTCGACGTCCCAGGTGAAGTAGCACTTCACGTCGGACAGCCCGAACAGCGACTGCGACCGGATGTGGTCGAGGTCGATCGTGCCGTTCAGGCCGGTCTCGAGCGGGATGGTGACGTAGCGCTCCACCTCCTCGGCGCTCCACCCGTCGGGCTGCGTGATGATCTCGATCATCGGCGCTACCGGGTTCGGGTAGGCCTCGATGTCGAGCTGCTTGTACGAATACAGGCCCAGCGCGACGACCATCGCCGCGAGCGCGGCGACGATCGCCGGCATGCGCAGCGACAGCGCAACCAGCTTCTCGATCATGTCCCGGCTCCCGGAGGGCCGACACGGCGGCCCGGGCCGAGACTAGATCAGGTTCAGATCATTCCGGAGAGAAGGATCGCGCCGGAAGTAACGACCTGCTCGCCCCGCTCGAGGCCGTGCGTGACCGGCAGGTAAAGGCCGCCCTCGTCCTCGTCGACGTGGACCGGGCGGCGCTCGAACCTGAGCTGCCCCGACGGCGTGGTGCCGGTCTGCACGAACACGACGGTCTGGTCGCCGAGGCGCAGCAGCGCGCTGCGCGGGATCGCGAGCGCCTTCCGCTCGGCGACGGAGATCGACACCGTCGCGTACATCTCCGGCTTGAGCTCGCGGTTCGGGTTCTTGATCACGCAGCGCACCTTCGCCGTGCGCGAGGCGGGATCGAGCGAGCCGGAGACCCAGTCGACGACGCCTTCGAACACCTTGTTCGGGTATGCGACCACCTGCACCGTCACGCGCGCGCCCTTCTTCACGCGCGCGAGATCCATCTCGAAGAGATCGGCGAGCACCCACACCTGATCGATCTCGCCGATCGTGAACAGCTCCACCGCCTGTCCGCCCGAGTACTGCCCCTGCACCTCAACGCCGAGGTTCATGTTGCGCGCGATCACCTCGCCGTCGATCGGCGCGGTGAGCGTGTACTCCTGCGTGACGCTGTCGACGTTGCCGCCGCGGAGAAGCTGCGCCTTCTTCTTCGCGCGCTCGAACTCCGCCTTCGCCTTGCCGAAGTTGTCCTCCGAGGACTCGTAGTCTTTTTGCGCCGCAGCATGCTCTTTGTAGAGCTCGGTCTGGCGCTTGAGGTCGTGCTCCGCGGCGACGAGGTCGGCCTGCGCCTTGGCGAGATCGGAGAACGCGACGCCGACGTCGGGCGAGATGATCGTGCCGAGCGAGGCGCCCTTCTTCACGCGTTGGCCGAGCTGCGCCTGGATCGCCGCCACGCGCCCGGTCACCGGCGAGAAGACGTGCGAGACGCGCAGGTCGTCGAACGTGACGCGGCCGCTCGTGACGATCGCGCCGCCGACGTCCTGATCGGTGAGCGACGCGACGGAGAGCTTGGCGTCCTTCACCTGCTGCGGCGTGAGCCACGCCTCGCCCGCCGGCGGCTGCTGGCTCGGGCCGGCCTCCGCGGCGTGTCCGTGGCATCCCGCCGTGAGGACCAGGGCCGCCAAAGCGGTCCGCTCCAAGGTCCGACGGGCGGGCGCGCAGGCGGCGAGCAGTCCCTTCCACGCGTGCATGATGGGCATCACTTCCTCAAGTCCGTGCCGACCGCCTGCTCGAGCTGGAAGACGGCGGTCCAATAATTGGTGAGGTCCTGGAGGTACTCGACGGTGGCGGCGACGTACGTGCGCTGCGCGTCGAGGTACTCGAGCAGCGAGGCGGCGCCCTTTTGATACTGGATGAAGATGAGGTCGCGCGCCTTGCGCGCGCGGTCGAGCAGACGGCTCTCCATTCGCTCGACGAGCTCGCGCGACGCACGGAAGTTCGCGAGCGCGGTGTTCAGGTCGGAGAGCACCTGCGCCCGGATCTTCGCGTACTGCGCGAACTGCGTCCGAAGATCGGCCTCGGCCTTCCTGATCTCGCCCTGCTGCTGGTAGAACAGCGGAACGTTCCCCGAGACCCCGACGATCAGCGTCGGAGGGACGGTGTTCGAGCTGAAGGGGCCGCCGCCCGTCGCAGCGTAGGTGAACCCGAGCTCCAGGTTCAAATCGGGGAAACGCGCGCGCAGCGCCTGACGCACCGCCGCGGTGGCGCGCTCCTCCTGCGCCTTCTGTGCCTTCAGATCGGGGCGCGTCTCATACGCCTCGACGAGCAGCGAATCGGGCGTCGCCGTCGCGAGCGGAGTTGGTACGACGAACTTGGGGAGATCCTGATCGACCTCGAAGGGCGGGAGCGCCTCGCGCACGCCGAGGAGGAAGGCGAGGCTCACCTTGGCTGCCTGCAGCGCCTGCTCGGCGGCGGTGAGCGCCTGATCGGCCTCGAGCTTCGCGGTCTCGACCTTCGCCGCGTCGGCCTCGGAGATGGCGCCCTTGTCGTAGCGAAGCTGCGTGAGCTGGTAGGTCTGTCCGTACGCCTTCTGCACCTCGAGCGCGAAGTCGAGGTTGTCGCGCGCCTGCACCGCCTGGATGTAGGCCTGCTTGACCTGGAACTCGAGGTTGCGCTGCGCGTCGATCCGGCCCATCCGCGCCGCGCGTAGCGCCGCCTGCGTGACGGCGATGCGGAGGCCGCGCTTGCCGGAGAGCACGTCCTCGATCGCGGCGTTGTCGCCGAGGCTGAGCGAGTGCACGTTCGGGGAGCACGTGCCGGGACCGCCGAGGCCGGTCGCCGGGTCGACGGGGCAGGTCTGGTTCGGGTCGTAGTTGAAGATGTGGGAGAACGAGTACGCCACGTTCGGGTTGTAGACTTGGCGCGCGATCCGGGCGTCACCCTCGGCGCTCTCGACGGCTGCCTCGGCGATCATCAGATCGAGCCCGTGCGCGCGGAAGATGGCGAGCGCGTCCTCGAGGCTGAGCTTCGCGGGCAGCTTCGGCGGCGCCGGCGCCTGCGCGGCGGCGGCGATCGGAGCGGCGAGGGCGAGGAGGGCGAAAGCGAGGCGGGTTCGTGGCATGGTTGGACAGGCTGCCGCCAAGCAATTCGCAAACCACGCGGCCTGGCGGACGCCGCGAGGGAAACGCATGGTGATTCACCCCGGGCGGCCCGCGCAACCCAAGATTGTTGCGGTGGGGTGAAGGATTCTTTCAGGAAGGAAATGGCGATCCCGGGAGCGCGCTCAACCCGGCGCCCGCGACACCGCGCCGGTCCGGGCGCTCGCCCGCTCGCGGTACCGGTTGTAGGCGCGGACCACCATGCGCACGTAGTCCTGGGTCGTCTGATAAGGCGGGATGCCGCCGTACTTCGCCACCGCGCCGGCGCCGGCGTGGTAGGCGGCGATGGTGCGGATGAGGTCGCCCTGGAAGCGGTTGGCGTTGAGCCGCAGCATCCTCGTGCCGGCGAGGATGTTCTCGCGCGGGTCGAACACGTGATCGATGCGCTGGCTCGTCTCTTCGTAGGGCATCACCTGCATGAGACCCTTGGCGCCGGCGCAGGAGACGACGTTGGGATCGTAGTCGCTCTCGACCTTGATCACCGCGCGGACCAGCGTCTCGGGGATGGCGTAGAGCTGGGCGGCCTCGGCGATGATCGAGTCGTAGCGCGCGTAGCGGCCGGGGTCGCGATCCCGCGCCGGCACCACGTCGGCGCGGGACTCCTTGCACCCCGCCGTCGACGAGCCGGCCACCACCATCGCCTTGCCCGGCCCTGCCTTGTAGAGGACCCTCCAGTGCGACGCCTTCCCGCTCGGAGGCGCCACGTTGGTAAAGTGGATGACGCCGTCCTTGTCCTCGTAGCTGTAGACGTCGGCGGCGGCCGGCAGCGCGATCGCGCAGAGGAGCGGCAACGCGAAGCGGAGCGGGCCGATCTTCATCGGAGGCGCTCCTCGGCGGAGCCTGCGGGAGCCTTCCTCGCTCGCTTCGCTGGCTCGCCGATCATCACGGCCTCCGACGGTAGCATGCGCCCCACCCGCGTTGCAAAAACCCGGGGGCGGCGGTAGTTGTGCGCCATGGTCGCCTCCGTGGTTCCCATCGAAACCGACTACCTCGTCCTGGGCTCGGGCGTCGCCGGCCTCTCGTTCGCGCTCCGCGCCGCCGCGCACGGCCGCGTCATCGTCGTCACCAAGCGCGCCGCCGAGGAGTCGAACACGCAATACGCGCAGGGCGGCGTCGCCGCGGTGCTCTCGCCCGACGATACCCTCGACGCCCACGTTGCCGACACGCTGACCGTCGGGTGCGGCCTGTGCCACGAGGACGCGGTGCGGATCGCGTGCTCCGAGGGGCCGCACCTGGTGCGCGAGCTGGTCGATCGCTATGGCGTCTCCTTCGACCGCGGCCGCGACGGCGACTTCGCCCTGGCGCGCGAGGGGGGCCATTCGGCACGCCGGGTGGCCCACGCGAAGGACACCACGGGACGCGAGGTCGAGCGCGGGCTGCTCGCGGCCGTGCGCGGCCACGACCGGGTGACGATCCTCGCCGACCACATGGCGATCGACCTCCTCACGATGCAGAAGTACGGCGGCCCCGAGGGCTGCTTCGGCGCCTACGTGCTCGACCAGCGCACGCAGGAGGTGAAGACGGTGGTCGCGCGCGCGGTGGTGCTCGCCACCGGCGGCGCGGGCAAGGTCTACCTCTACACGACCAATCCCGACGTCGCGACGGGCGACGGCATCGCCATGGCCTACCGCGCCGGCGCGCGCGTCGCGAACCTCGAGTTCTTCCAGTTCCACCCGACGTGCCTCTACCACCCGCAGGCGAAGTCGTTCCTGATCTCCGAGGCGCTGCGCGGCGAGGGCGGGGTGCTCCGCACGCGCTCGGGCGAGAGCTTCATGGAGCGCTACCACCCGATGAAGTCGCTCGCCCCGCGCGACGTCGTGGCGCGCGCGATCGACGACATGCTGAAGAAGACCGGCGACGACTCGGTCTTCCTCGACATGACCCACCTCGACGGGAGCTTCCTCATCGAGCGCTTCCCGGCAATCCACGCCGAGTGCCTGCGCTACGGGATCGACATGCGCACGCAGCCGATCCCGGTCGTGCCGGCGGCCCACTACTCCTGCGGCGGCGTGGTGACCGACACCGCCGGGCGGACCAACCTGCGCAACCTCTACGCCGTCGGCGAGGTGGCGATGACCGGGCTCCACGGCGCCTGCCGTCTCGCCTCGAACTCGCTCCTCGAGGGGCTGGTCTTCGGGGCGCGCGCGGCGGAGGACGCGCGGAACGCGACGGCGCTTCGACCGCCGGCGGTGGCGCCCTGGTACGCGGGCGCGGCGAGCGACCCCTCGGAGGCCGTCGTCGTGACGCAGAACTGGGATGAGATCCGCCGGTTCATGTGGAACTACGTCGGCATCGTGCGCACCGACAAACGCCTCGAGCGGGCGCGCCGGCGCATCGAGGTGATCCGCGACGAGATCCGCGAGTACTACTGGAACTTCAAGGTGACGGGCGACCTGCTCGAGCTGCGGAACCTGGCGCTCACCGGGCACCTCATCATCGAGTGCGCGCGGCGACGGAAGGAGAGCCGCGGGCTGCACTACACGCTCGACCACCCGGAGATCGACCCGCGCTTCGCGGTCGACACGGTGCTCCGCCGCGGCGACGGCCCCGATCCGGCGTAGACCCCCCCAAGAAAAAAGCCCGCCGCGACCATTCGCGGCGGGCCCGTCCCGAGGCTGGTGGCCGGTTCAGCGAGCGGGACGATAGTCGGCGCGACACACCCCCGAGTCGCACAGCTCGCCGGCGGCGCACTGGGCGGAGGAGGCGCACAGCGGGTGGCAGGTGGCGTTGATGCAGCGCGAAGCCGGACCGCAATTGAGGTCCCACACGCACTGCGCGCTCGCGGGGGCGGAGTCGACGCAGGCGCCCGATGAGCAGGCCTGGCCGATCGGGCAGGGCGAGTTGCCGGTGCAGGCGGTGTGGCAGGTGCCGCCGACGCAGGCGCGTCCCTGGCCGCAGTCGGCGTCGGCGAGGCAGAGCGCGGCCGGGATGCCGCAGGCGGGCGCGCCGGCGGGGCGGCACTTTCCGCTCGAGCAGACCATGTTCGCGCCGCACTGGACGTCGGCGGCGCAAGCGGCCACGCACTTGCCGGCGTTGCACACGCTGCCCGGGCCGCATTGCCCGTCGGTGGCGCAGGCCGCCGCGGACGGCTGGTTGCCGCCGCCGGGCGGGTTTCCGCCACCGCCGGAGAGGGGCGGGTTGTCGACGCCGCGGGGTGAGCAGTAGCCGCCCGGCGAGCAGTATTCGCCGGTCTGGCAGTCCGAGTCGCCGCCGCACGTGTTGCAGCAGCCGACCGAGGTGCACACCTGGTCGCCGCGGCAATCGGTGGCGGCGGAGCACGGGGCGTGCGGCAGCGGCCAGCAGTTCGCGCGCGTGCCGTCGGTGCAGGCGAAGCAGCCGCTGTCGTCGCAGTAGGCGGTGGTGGTGCCATCGCGGGAGCAGCCGGCGAGGGCCGTGAGGGCGAGCGCCGACAGGACGGGAACGAGCGACGTGGCGTGCGAGGACATCTCGGCCTCCGAGGCGGAAGGGGTTCTGGCCGACCCTCTGTTCAACCGCGGTGCCAGCGCTCGTTGCGCGTGAAACCAGCAGGTTACGGTGCGATCGGGGGCTTGCCAGGCCGCCCTTGACAACGCCTGTTCACACCCTCCGTGTGAAAGCGGCGCCCCGTTCCGGCGCCGCGATCGATGGTAGAATCGACGGGAACCGATGAAGGCGCGTGCCTGCCTGATGTGGCTGCTCGCCGGGTGCGGTCGCGCGGCCACTCCGGATCCGGCCGTCGCCCTGCGGAGCTACCTCACCGCCCTCGAGCGCGACGATCCGAAGGCGGCGTGGGCGTCGCTGTCGAGCGCGACGCGGGCGCAGGCGCCGGAGGGCGACTTCATCGCGCGCTGGCGGGCGTCCCCGACGGAGCGCGCGCAGCAGGTGGCGTGGCTGCGCGCGCGCCTCGCCGGGGGCCCGCCGTCGCAGTGGGCGGCGGTGGTGTTCACCGACGGCACGCGGATCCCCCTGACCCATGACGCCGACGGGTGGCGGCTGGGCACGACCGCGCTCGGCGAGGCGCGCGCGACGACTCCCGAGGAGGCGCTGCGGGCGTTCGCCCGCGCCGTCGAGGAGCGCCGCTTCGACCAGCTCCTCGGGCTGCTGGCGGAGCCGCTTCGCGGGGAGGTCGAGCGCCAGCTGCGCGAGCGGATCGAGCGCCTCCAGGCCGCGCTCCAGAAGGGCGCCGCGATCGAGGTCAATGGCGACCGCGCGCGGCTCCAATACGACCCGCGCTTCCGCCTCGACCTGCGCCGCCAGGACGGTCAGTGGCGGATCTTCGACCTCAATTGATGGCAATGCGCCCGAGCAGCCGGCCAGCGCAGTGGCCGCCCCATTCCGCCTCGCCACGCCGCGTCAAAACGGGGCTTCCCGTAACTGGCTGATACTCCATGACAGATCCCATTTCAGGGGCTCGTGCCCCCCAGGCATTGGTGGGCGGTTCTGTCACACCTCCGCCCGGGCCGGGAATACCCCGGGGATGCGAGATGTACTTGAAACTCGAAGGATTCGGGTCATCCTTGACCCACTTGGTACGCGGTTCGCTTACGCCGCAGTCCGCCCGGACCCAACAACCCGGCGGAAGCCACGGAGGTCCCATGATTGAGTTCGAAGTCGGTGACAACGCGGTCTACCCGGCCCAGGGCGTCGCGGAAGTGATGGGCGTAGACGAGAAAGAGATCTCCGGGAAGATCCATCGATTCTACTCGCTGCGCCTGCTCGACTCCGACATGCGCATCCTCGTCCCCGTCGACAAGGCGGAGCAGGTGGGTCTGCGGCCTGTGGTCCGCGAAACCCAGATCCGCGAGGTGTTCGACATCCTCAAGGACAAGGACGTCCACGTCGACAAGCAGACCTGGAACCGCCGGTACCGCGGCTTCATGGAAAAGATCAAGACCGGCAGCCTGTTCGAGGTCGCCGAGGTGTTCCGCGACCTGTACCGCCTGAAGAACACGAAGACCCTCTCCTTCGGCGAGCGGCGGATGCTCGACACGGCGAAGAACCTGATCGTGAAGGAGCTGTCGGTGGCCAAGAAGACCACCGAGATCAAGGTCGAGAAGGAGATCGAGCGCCTCTGCTCGGCGTAGTGCCCCGCCTCTCCCCGCCGGCCGGGCCGGCGGCGGTAGCCCGTCCGCCTCAGCTCGTGATATCGTCCGCGCGATGACCCCCGCGGACCTGTTGCATCGCGTACGCGGAATCCTGGCCGACCCGCGCGGCGAGTGGCCGCGCATCGCCGCGGAGGCCGGCGACCTGCGCAGCCTCGCCGTGCCCTACGTCGTCGGGCTGGCGGGCGTGCTGCCCGTCGCCCACCTCGTCGCGGTGGCGCTGATCGGCGAGTCGCACGTCGTGCCCGGTCAGTCGGTGACCTGCCGCACCCCGATCGCTGGCGCGCTGCCGATGGCGCTGCTGCTCTATGGAGCGCTCGTCGGCGCGTGGATGCTCCTCGGCCGCCTCATCGCCCTGCTGGCCCCGACGTTCCAGGCGCGTCACGACGAGGAGGCCGCGCACAAGCTCGCGACCTACGCGCTCACGCCGGTCTGGCTGGCGGGCGCCTTCGCCCTCGTCGCCACGCTCCACGCCTCGCTCTCGGTGCTGTTCATGGCCGTGATGGCGGGCGGCCTCGGCGCCAGCTGGTACCTGCTGACCCTCGGGCTCCCGCACGTCGTGGCCACGCCGCCCGCGCGGGCCCCGGTCCACGCGGCGCTCGCGCTCGGGGCCACCGCGATCCTCGCCGGGGCCGCCATCCGGCTCCTCCACGCCATCTTCGGCCCCCTCTTGATCGGCTCCGTCCTTCCACCGGCGTAACGATGCCGGCTTCCCAAGCTGCTTCGCCCGACGCAAAGCTGCTCAGATCTTGACCAAACGCGCGAAGCGCGAGAAGATGCCGGCGATGCAGATCCATGTCGCCAAGAGCGACCTCTCGGAGCTACCGGTCGACGCCGTCGTCAACCCGGCCAACTCGCGGTGCATCATGGCGGGCGGTGTGTCCGCCGCGCTGCGTGAGTCCGGCGGCCAGAAGATCGAGGACGAGGCGAAGGCCTCCGCGCCGGTCGCGGTGGGCGCCGCGGTCGTGACCACCGGCGGCTCGCTGCCCGCCCGGCACGTCATCCACGCGCCGACGATGGAGGCGCCGGGGATGAGGATCGGCGTCGAGAACGTGCGCCGCGCCACCCGCGCCGCGCTCATCGCCGCCGCGCACCACGGCTTCGAGACGATCGCGCTGCCGGGGATGGGGACGGGCGTCGGCGGCGTGGCGCTCGACGAGGCCGCTCGCGCCATGGTGGACGAGCTGCGGGTCCACAAGCAGGCGCGCCCCTCGACGGTCTACCTCGTCGGCCTCTCGGACGAGATGGTCAACGCCTTCGCCGACGCGCTCCGCAACGCCCTCACCACGTCCTGATCCTCCTGCGTCGGCGAGCGCACCGTCGGCTGCGACGTTGACACACGGAAACCATCTCCCTATACTCCGCCGCGACTCATGGCCGCCGACTACACTCCCGTCCTCGTCGCGCTCCTCTTCGGCGTTGGTTTCGCGAGCCTGTTTTTGCTCGCGGCAGCGACGCTCGGCCCCCGCCGTGACACGGCGGAGAAGCTCGCACCGTTCGAGTGCGGCTCCGAGCCCGTCGGCTCGCCGAACGTGCGGTTCTCGGTGAAGTTCTACCAGGTCGCGATCCTCTTCCTGGTGTTCGACATCGAGGCCGCGTTCCTCTATCCGTGGGCGGTGCTGTTCCGCAAGCTCTCCTGCACGGGAGAGCTGGTCGGTGCCGTCTGCGCGTCGGGCGTGAGCTTCTTCGGCTTCGCCGAGATGCTCGTGTTCCTGGCAGTTCTGATCGTCGCGCTCGCCTACGCGTGGCGCAAGAAGGCGATCGGGTGGGGTTGAGCCGATGGCCGGCGTCGAATTCTACAGCACGAAACTGCAGGACGCGCTGAACTGGGCGCGCAAGTTCTCCCTCTTCCAGTACCCGTTCGTGACGGCGTGCTGCGGGATGGAGTTCATGGCCGTCGAGGCGCCGAAGTACGACATCGCGCGCTTCGGGGCCGAGTTCCCCCGCTTCTCGCCGCGCCAGGCCGATCTCCTGATCATCGTCGGGACGATCACCGAGCGGCAGGGGCCGATCCTCAAGCGCGTCTGGGAACAGATGTGCGAGCCGAAGTGGGTGATGGCCTTCGGCGTCTGCGCCTCGACGGGCGGCTTCTACCAGAACTACTCGGCCATGCCGGGCGCCGACCAGGTGGTGCCGGTCGATGTGTACATCCCCGGCTGCCCGCCGCGGCCCGAGCAGGTGCTCGACGGGCTCATGCTGCTCCAGGACAAGATCCAGAAGCGCGAGGGGTGGGCGCAACGGCGGCAGCAGCGCGAGCGAGGCGTCACCCTCGCGGCGAAGGGCAAGCTCCCGGTGATCGGATGAGCGCGGCGATCCTCGAGCGGTTGAAGGCGCAGTTCGGCGACGCGATCCGCTCCACCCACGCCGAGCACGGCGACGAGACGGCGGTAATCGATCCCGCGCGCCTCGTGGAGATCTGCACGTTCCTGCGCGACGACGCCGAGACGAAGATGACGATGCTCGTCGATCTCTTCGGCGTCGACACGCTCGGCCTCGACGCGCGCGAGTCGGGGCGCTTCGAGGTCGTCTACCACCTGCGTTCGATGAGCACGGGCCGGCGCCTGCGGCTCAAGGCGCTCCTCGACGAGGGCGACAACGGCGAGCCGCCGGCGATCGACAGCGTCACGCCGCTGTGGAAGGGCGCCAACTGGTTCGAGCGCGAGGCCTACGACATGTACGGCGTGCGCTTCCGCGGGCACCCCGATCTGCGCCGCATCCTCCTCTACGAGGAGTTCGTCGGCCACCCGCTCCGCAAGGACTACCCCAAGGAGAAGCGGCAGCCGCTGGTTCGCCGCGACTACACCTGATGGATACCCGAGAGACGACACCCGGCACGCAGCCGGAGCGGAAGATGGTGCTCGGCGTCCCCGTCGCCGACGAGATCGACGACGCGGACGAGGATCTCCCGACCGAGCCGATGAAGATCAACATGGGGCCGTCGCATCCCGCGATGCACGGCACCGTGCGGATCGTCCTCACTATCGAGGGCGAGACGGTGAAGGAGGGCGACGTGCAGGTCGGCTTCCTGCACCGCTGCTTCGAGAAGGAGTCGGAGTACGCGACCTGGACGCAGGTGTTCCCCTACACCGACCGCCTGAACTACGTGTCGCCGATGTTGAACAACGTCGGCTACGCGATGGCGGTAGAGAAGCTCCTCGGCGTCACCTCGCTGATCCCCGAGCGCGCGCAGTACATCCGCGTCATCGTCGGCGAGATCTCGCGCATCACCGACCACCTCACCTGCACCGCCGCGGGGGCGATGGAGCTGGGCGCCTTCACGATCTTCTTCCACAACATGAAGGCGCGCGAGTGGCTGTGGGAGCTGCTCGAGGAGCTCTCCGGCGCGCGGCTCACGCACAGCTACGTGCGCGTCGGTGGCGTGTTCGCCGACCTCCCCGACGGCTGGGCCGACAAGCTGCGCAAGGTGCTCAAGGCCTCCGAGGAGGTGCTGCGCGAGGTGGAGGACCTCCTCCTCACGAACCGCATCTTCCGCGACCGCATGGACGGCGTGGCGGTGGTCTCCCAGGAGGACGCGATCGCCTACGGCTGGACCGGTCCGGCGCTGCGCTCGACCGGCGTGCCCTACGACGTCCGCAAGGACCACCCCTACCTCGTGTACGACCGCTTCAACTTCGACGTGCCGGTCGGCGCGCACGGCGACAACTTCGACCGCTTCATGGTCCGCATGGAGGAGATCCGCCAGAGCACGCGGATCATCGAGCAGGCGCTCGACCAGATGGCACGACTTGGGGGCGGCCCGATCCTCCTCGATGACCCCCAGGTCGTGCTCCCGCCAAAACGGGAAGTATACAACACGATCGAGGGCATGATCAATCACTTCAAGATCATCGTCGACGGCATCAAGGTGCCGCGCGGCGAGGTCTACTCCTACACCGAGGGCGGCAACGGAGAGCTCGGCTTCTACCTCGTCTCCGACGGCACGGGCCGCCCCTTCCGGTGCCGCGTCCGCCCCCCTTGCTTTGCGATCGTCTCCGCGCTCCCCCAGCTCCTCAAGGGGCTGAACATCCCTGACATCGTCCCGACCTTCGGCATGATGAACATGATCGGCGGCGAGTGCGACCGGTGACCCATCATGGCTGAGTCCAACGAGAT
>JAJXSP010000131.1 GCA_021784515.1 Myxococcales bacterium
GCTTCCAGCGCCGCACCGCCTCCACCACCGTCGGCGCCACGTCCACCTCGGCGCGCGCGACGATCTCGCTCGCGCGCCCGAATCCCGTCGGGGAGAAGGCGTTCGGCGGGTTGTTGAACACCAGCGCGCCGCCGGCCGCCGCCGCCTCCGCCGCGCCCATCCCGTGCGCCATGATGAAGAAGGAGCGCCACGCGTCGTCGATGCGCCCCGGCACGCCGAGCAGCCAGCTGTCGAACCACGCGCGCCCCTCGTCCTCGGGCAGCGGCGGCGGCACCACGTTGGACGCGATCACCAGCTGCGCCCCCTCGGTGAACAGCACGTCGTCGGGCACCTGCTCGGCGATCCCGCCATCGACGAAGCGCACGCCGCCGATCGCGGTGGCGCCGAAGAGGCCGGGGAACGAACCGCTCGCCTGCACGGCCGGGCCGGGCGGTCCGTGGGAGATGGCGCGGTGCAGACCGGTGGCGACCTCGGTGGCGACCGCGAAGAAGGGCACCTCGAGCCGCTCGAGGCGCACGTCGGGCAGGCAGCCGTCCACGAGATGCGCGATGCCGTCGCGGCCGAGCATCGCCTTCGCGATCGTGCCGCGCAGCCGGGCCGCGAACGACGGCGCCACGATCTCCTCGAGGCCGGCCCGCCCGTGCGCGCAGAACCACGCGCCGACGACCGCCCCGAAGCTCGAGCCGCTCACCATGTCGATCGGGACGCCTCCGTCGAGCAGCCCGCGCAGCAGCGCGACGTGCGCGTAGCCGTAGGCGCCGCCGCCGCCGAGCGCCACGCCGACGAGGCGGTTGGTGACCGCGCGCGCCAGGCGATCCAAGGAGGCCTGCTCGGATGGCGTCGGCGTCGCGCCCATTGCGAGCCCCTCGAGGCGCGCGCGGTCGAGGCCGAGCCGGATCGTGCGCGGCGGCAGCGCCATCCGCGCCACGTGCTCCTTGTCGTCGGGGGAAAGCTCGGCGGCGAGGGCGGCGAAGAGCACGCGATCGAGCGGCATGCCCGGGCAGTGCGCGCGCAGGTCGCCGTCCGATGGGCGGCGAGTCACCACCACCACGCGATCGCAGCGCGCGGCGAGGCTCGCGAGGTCCACGCCGCCGCGCGCGAGCCCTCCGTCGAGCAGCAGGGTGCCGCGCCGATCGCCGAGCGCGCGCGCGACCTCGGCGTCGTCGAACGGCGCGCGGAGCGCGAGCGCCTCCACCTCCTCCCTGAAGGAAGCGCGAATCGTCTCGGCGAGGCGGCGCAAGAGCGGCGTGAGCGCGATCCCCTCGTCGGCGAGGAACAGGATCGGCCGCACCTCGGCCGCCACCGACGGCGCGAGCGCGTCGATCAGCGGCCGCCCCTCGACGGTGACCGCCCCCAGCTCGCGGCGGAAGCCCGGCGAGCGCCGCGCCAGCGCCTCGAACACCGCGCGGTCGATCCGGATCGCCTCGGCGCCCTGGTCCTCGGCCGCCAGCGTCGAGGCGTAGCGGCCGGCCGGCCCTTCGCGGCCGTCGTCCCGCCCGGTCCCTCCGAGCGTCGCGAGCGCGTAATCGCCGAACGACTCGCCCGGCCCGAGCCGCCGCAGCACGCGCCCGCCGTCGAGCACCTCGAACTTGCCGGCGGCGACGAGGAACAGCGCGCCCGCCTCCTCTCCGGCGCGCGCCAGCACTTCGCCCGGCGCCGCGTGCACCACTTCGCCGCCCTCGATCAGCCGCAGGTGGTGGCGCGGGCTCAGCTTGCCCAGCACCGTCGAGCGGTGCATCGCCTCGAGCGCCCGCGGCTCCAGCTCGCGCAGCCGCTTCCGTTCGCGCAAGAGCCCGAGGAGCGGCGCCATTGCCTCCCGCGCCCGCCCGAGGCAGGCCTCGCGTGGCAGCACCCACAGCGTGACGTCGGTGAGCGCGCGCGCGGCGAGCCGCGACCCGACCGCGCCGTCGACGATCGACGACGACCCGAACATCGCTCCCGGCTTGAGGCGCCGCCACTCCGAGCGCCCGCCGAGCGCCCGCAGCAGCGCCACCTCACCCGATTCGACGAGGCAAAGCCCGAGCGGCGGCCCCCCGAACCGGCAGATCGTTTCGCCAACCCGGAACCGGCGCGCCTCGAACGCCCCCGAAAGCGCGGTCCGCTCCTCGTCTCCAAGCCGACGGAAACCCAACCAACGCCCGAGCGCGGGCCCCGCGGCCATCAACGCATCTCCGCCCGGAACAGGGTGCGAAACGGATTCATGGTGCCCTCCGCCGCGAAGCCTGCCCTCCCGACGACGGGGGTGTCAAGACCGGCGCTATTGGGGGCACCCCGGCCCGACGCACGGCATTCGCCGCGGGACCTTCCCTTCATTGGACGAGGCGTCGTACCGCGAAGGCAGCATTCCCCCGTTGGCCATCGCCTGCCCGCGCACGAACTCGGCGAGCGCCTCGTAGTCCTTCACCTCGCTGCCGTCACCGCGGTGGATGATGTTCTTGGCGAGCGGCCGGTAGTGGCCGTTGGCGTCCTTGAGCGTGACGCCGACGCTGTCCGCAAAGCTCGCGACGTAGTAGCTCGCCGTCACGCCATAGAGGGTCAGGTAGCTCCGGTCGCTGCCCGGCACGCTCCAGGGATCGGCGCGATTGACGTCGAACAGCACCGTGTCGTAGGGGCCGTCGAAGCCGCCCTTGCGTGACGAGGCCCACTCGATCTTCGTGATCCGGCCATTGGTGGGATCGTTCGCCATCTTGCCGCCGTCGGTGGTGAACGGCGCGCGGCTGGTGTCGAACGTCACCCGCATTCCGCTCGGGACGAAGAACAAATCATTGGTGGCTTCGAGCAACCCGTAATTCGCCGCGATCTCGAGTGCCGACTTGAGGTGGGGACGTGGCCGTTTTGGGCCTGCGCGACGCCGAGCGCGGCCGCCAGGGCGGCCGGGCCGAAGTCGAACTCGTGGTTGCCGAGGCAGGTGGCGTCGTAGCCCATCGCCTTCATCAGCGTGAAGTCGGTGGCGCTGGTCTGGAAATCGACCTCTGACAGCGTGCCGATCGTGTGGTCGCCGGACGAGAGCGTGAGCGTGGCGGCCCCGGCGGCCTGTGCCGCGGCGCGCTCGCGGTTCAGCACGACCACGCGTCGCGCGACGCTCCCCTTCAGCGCCCCCGCACCCGCAACCGTCGGGATTGGGAAGTCGTCCACCTCGGGGGCAAAGCCGAAGAGGTGCGAGTGCTCGTCATTGGTGTAAAGGAGGGTCAGCTTGCGCGGCCCGACGGCTTGATCGGGCTGCGCCGCGTCGGGCGGCACCGCCGCGTCGAGGGAGGCGCCGAGATCGGCCGACGGCGAGCCGCCGCCGCATCCGGCGAGGCGAACGGGAGCCATGCGAGGGCGTTCCATGGTTTGCGCATGGCGACACTCTAACCGGGAATCCGCTCCGGTTGTCCACGGACCGGCGGCGGGCCCGCCCTTTTCCTGCCGCGCCGGCGAGGGCGGGACACTGGGGCGCCCGACGCTTCGGACGGCGCGCTCACCGGCGGTGACTGAAGGGCTGGCATGGAAAGCAGCCGGCCGGTCCCTATACGGTAAGAGTCGTGGGGAGAGAAGTGCGTCGGGAAGCAGGAAGAGGCCATGGTCGCGGCCGGCGGCGGCACCCCGCCCGCGGTCGGGCGCCGCCGCTCCTTTCGACAATGATTATCCCACGCGGCACGGCGCGAGGCCGCGTGGTTCCAGGTTGCGCAGAAACGCGGCGTCGTTGAGGAGGAGAGCCATGTCCAGAGTGCGTGGGGCCGCCGGGTTGGCGGCGGGAATTGTCGCGGTCATCGCCACCCTCGTTCCGTCACCGGCCGAGGCGATTCCCGCATTCGCCCGCAAATACGGCACGAGCTGCCTGACCTGCCATACCGTCTTTCCCCGATTGACGCCGTTCGGCGAGGCGTTCCGACGGAACAACTACATGTTCCCGGGCACCGACACCGACTTCGTCAAGCAGGACACGGTGCCGCTCGGCCAGGAGGCTTACAAGCAAATGTTCCCGAACGCGGTGTGGCCGGGGACGCTGCCGGCCAGCATTCCCATGGCGGCGGGCTTCAACGGGACCGCGGTGATCCACCCGGACAAGAGCGCCCACGCCGCCGTTCAGGACAACGGGAGCATCTTCACCATGAATGACCTCGTCGCCGAGGGTCACCTCTGGTTCGGCGGCAGCTTCTCGGAGAACATCACCTTCTACGGCGAGCTCACGTTCGGCTCCGACGGCAGCCTCGACATCGAGCACGCCAACATCCACTTCAACAACCTGCTCGGGCCCAAGCACGCCCTCCACTTCGTCGTCGGCCGATTCTTCCCGACGCTGACCAGTTATGGGACGCACTCTGCCTACGCCGCGGACACCATCTATCCGGGGATTGCACTCACCGCCTTGTACGGCAGCACCACCGACTCCTTCGCCATCAACAACGAGTACAACGGGGCGGAGGTCAATGGAATGATCAAGGGGCGATTCATCTACTCGGTCGGTGTCAACAACGGCTCGAACGTCGATATCCGCCCCAGCGAGAGCGTCTACGCGCACGTCGGCTTCAAGATCGGCGGCATGCGCCTCGACGGTGAGGAGGGTGGCGCCCCGGGCGATCCGAACAAGCCGTGGGCTGAAAACTCGATTTCGGGCGACGTGTTCTTCTGGCGCTCCGCCTCGCGCTACACCCCGGCGGCGGCGGTCACCGGTACGGACGCGATGGGGAACCCGATCACCACTCCGCGGCTCGACGCCGACGACACCACGTGGCTGGTCGGCGGCTACTCCCGGCTCTCCCTCGGATCGTTCGCGCTCGACGCCGGCGCCTACAACGAGTGGCACCGCAGCGGCTTCATCAGCGACGCGGGAGACATGATGGGCGGCCAGGCGTTCGCCGTCTTCGCCGAGGCGTCGTACATCGTCTTCCCGTGGCTCGTGCCGGCCTTCCGCTTCGAGTGGATCCGCCTCCAGCCCGACATCGGCAGCAGCTTCGGCGAGTGGCGAATCTTCCCGACGGTCGACTTCCTGATCCGACCGAACCTCAAGTTCGTCCTCGCGTCGCAGATGGAGTTCTCGAACAACGCGGCGATGAACTTCTCGACCTGGGGCCCCGCCGGCGGCTTCGCCCCGAACATCAAGGCGAACGAGGTGGAGAACATCACCGGCACGCTGGCGTACGCCTATTAGAGGGCCGCGCGGTTCGCGTTCCCGCGACGAGCCGCCAATCCAACGATGAGCAGCGAGGCGGGCATTTCGCCGCCCGCCTCCTCGCTCCCCTCCGTGTGGGATTCTTGCCCTCGCCCGCGACGGCGAGGCCGATTCGCGGTCTGTCTCGTGCAGTCTGCTCATGTCGAGGAGACGACGTGAGCGCACCATCGAGCGAGCGGCCGGCACCCCCCAATCCTCGCCCGCGAGGGCTGTTCGGAAGCGGCTCGCTGACCCTCTTCCGCGTGCGCTCGGTCCCCATTCGGGCGCACTGGTCGCTGCTCCTCGTGTTGCCGTACTTCGCGGTGATCTTCTCGCTGCACTTCGGCGAGGTGGCGCGGACCTCCGGCGTATCGCCCGGGACGACGGCGATCCCGCCGGTGGTGTGGGGGCTGCTCGTGGCGCTCGGGCTGTTCGCCTCCGTCGCCATCCACGAGCTGGCGCACACGCTCGTCGCCCTGCGCACCGGCGGCCGCGTCCGCGCGATCACCCTGATGGCGCTCGGTGGCGTGTCGCAGGTCGAGCGGATGCCATCACGGCCGCGGCAGGAGGCGCTGATGGCCGCGGCGGGGCCGGCGATGAGCCTCGTCCTCGGCGGGCTGCTGCTCGCGCTGGAGCGCGTGGTGGGGCTGCCCGACGCGCGCATTGGCCTCTTCTACCTCGGCCGGCTCAACCTCGCGCTCGCCGCGTTCAACCTGCTGCCCGCCTTTCCAATGGACGGGGGCCGGGTGCTGCGCGCGCTGCTCGCCGGGCGATACGGGATGCTGCGCGCGACGCGCGTGGCGGCGGGGATCGGGCGCGTGGCGGCGATCCTCTTCGCGCTCATCGGCGCCGTCGGCGGCAGCATCCTGCTGGTGCTGATCGGGATCTTTCTCTTCACCGGGGCGGGCTACGAGCAGCGCGAGGGCGAGGTGCGCGAGGTGCTCGGGCACCTGAGCGTGCGCGAGGTGATGGCGTCGCCCGCGCCGACGGTGCCGCTCGAGGCGAGCATCGCCGAGGCGCTCGACCGGATGCGCCGCGCGGCGCGCCTCGACCTCCTCGTCCTCGACGCGCTCGGGCGGCCGCGGGGCGTGGTGCAGGCGGCCGACCTGTCGGGGTTCGACGCGGCGGAGCGCGAGGCGGTGCCGCTCCGCGCGCTCGGCGATCGGATCGCGCCGCGGTTGATCCTGGCGCGCCCCGACGAGCCGGCGAGCGCCGCGCTCGAGCGGGCGCGAGAGGCAGGGGCGGCCTACATCGCGGTGATCGAGCCGACGTTGGAGGGCGGCGCCGGCGCGGTGGGCCTGGTCGGCCCGACGGAGCTGGAGCACGCATTCACGCTCCACTCGGAGGCGGCGCGCCCCGCCCGCTTCCGCCCCCGCCCGGCCTGAACCCCACGCGAACGCGATCAATCGGGCGTGCACCCCTGCATGTCCCAATCGCCGCAATTGAGGAGGTTGTTCTGGCACAGGCAGGGGCTGTGGCCGCCGTAGACCTTCCCCGCCTGGAGGTTGTTGGGCGTTCCGCAGGCGGCCACCGCGCCATTCTTCCACACGACCTGATTGTACGTATTGCAGGTGTCGCAGTCGTTGCCGGCGCCGACGCCGGTGGTGCAATAGAGGCTGCCCGCCTGGTTCTGCCAGGGCGCGGCGACCATCCAGCCCTTCTTGGTGCACCAGTCGGTCGCCACCTGCGAGCATTTGTAGACCATGTTCGAGCACGCACCGTTGACACACGCCGGCAGGTTCATCGGGCAGACATTGCCGCAGGCGCCGCAGTTCTTCGGGTCGCCCGCCACGTGCGTCTCGCACCCGTTCTGGGTATTGCCGTCGCAGCTGGCGTATCCCAGGTTGCACTGGCTGAAGACGCACTGGTTGTTCACGCAGTTCGCCGAGGCGTTGGGGAATGCGTTGTTGCACTGCGGGCAGGTGCACGCGCCGCCGACGCACACCTCGCCCTGCGGGCAGGCGTTGCCGCAGGCGCCGCAGTTCTTCGGGTCGGTGGCGACGATCGCCTCGCAGCCATTCATCACCTGGTGATCGCAATCCGCATAACCGGTATTGCAGCTGCCGAGGATGCAGCTGGCGTTCTGGCACTGCGCGGTGGCGTTCGGGAAGTTGCCGCACGAGTTGCCGCAGGCGCCGCAGTTGTTGCTGTCCGACAGTACCGACGTCTGGCAGGCGCCCGTCGGGTCGTTCATGCAATTGTCGAAGCCGAACTCGCAGGCGGCGGCGTAGCAGCCGTCGGCGCAGGCGGCCACCGCGCCCTGGATGTCGCACGCCATTCCGCACGCCGTGCAGTTCTTCGGGTCGACGTGGAGGTTGGCCTCGCACCCGTCCTTGGGGTCCTGGTTGCAATCGCCCCATCCCGGATCGCACTTGCCCGAAAATCCGCACTGGCCGTCCTGGCAGACGGGCGCGGCGTGGCTGGCCGCGCACGCCGCGCCGCAGGTCCCGCAATTGGCGAGGTCGCCCGTCACGTCGACGCAGACGTTCTTGCAGCACTTCTTCCCGCCGCCGCAGTTGCCGTCGCCGGCGCAGCCGGGCACGCAGCTCGCCGTCGTGTCGCTCACCACCTTGCAATAGCTGCCGGGCGCGCAATCGCCGTCGCCGAGGCAGCCCACGCAGTGGCGGCTCGGGTTGCATTTCGGGGTGAGGCCGGCGCACGCGGGCGAGCAGCTCGCCGGCGGCGCGGCCCCGTCCACCGTCATCGCGAGGTCCTGCTCGGAGAGCGCCGGTCCGTCGGTGGGTGCGACGACCGAAGTGCCGCACCCTCCGAGCAGCAGCGCGGCGACGAGGCGGGCGAGGGCCAATCGATCAACCGGTGAATGGCATGGAGCGATACGCATGGCGGGCACGATATCACGCGCGCGCCCCGCCTTCGCTCGCCGGCCGTCCAGTGTTGCGGGGAGCCTCGACCATGGCCGATCCTCCATGGTCCAAGGGCGGGGGAGGCGGTCGCTCAGCGACGGCGCGGCGATCGCCGCTGGTGCGGAAGCTGCTCGAGCGGTTCGGGTCCGACAAGGAGGACGATCATGACGCGACCGATTGCGCTCTTCGCCTCGGCGACCATCGCCGCCTGCGCCGCCGCCCCTTCGAGCACGCCCACCGCCGTTTCGGAGACGGGCTATTCGGCACCCGCCGCCAACGTCAGCCGCATCGAGGTGCGGCTGGTGGACGCGCCCAACCCCGACGTGAAGGAGATCGTCGTGTCGATCACGGGCGTGGACGCGCACTTCGCCGGCGGCAGCTGGGTCAGCCTCAGCTCGCTGCCGGTGACGGTGGACCTCCTGCAGCTGCAGGGCGGCACCTTCGCCAGCCTCGGCATCGGCCAGCTGCCGCCCGGCCACGTCACGCAGCTTCGGCTGTCCGTCAGCGACGCCGGGCCGAACTACGTCACGACCATGGACGGGGTACGCCACCCGCTCACCGTGCCGTCGGGCGACGAGTCGGGAATCAAGCTGGTCGGTGGCTTCGACGTGCCGCCCTGCGCGCTCGGCAACGTGACCCTCGACTTCGACGGAAAGAACTCGATCTTCGTCCACCCGATCGGCCGTGACGGGGGCGTGGACTGGATGCTGCGGCCGGTGGTGCGGCTCCACTCGATCCAGTTCGCCTCGGGCTGCGACGACGCCGGCGCGCCCCCGCTGCCGCTGCCCCCCGTTCCGGTCGTCGACTCCGGCGCGCCGGCCCCCACTCCGCCCCCCGCGGCCGGCACGCCGCCCGCCGATCCCTGCCTCCAGGTCAATTGCCCGATCGGCCAGTATTGCCAGAACGGGATCTGCATCCCGCAAATCGGTTAGGCGCCCGACCGCCGCCTGACCGAAGAGGCTACTTCGGCGGGCGGCGGACCGCCTGCTTCAGCTCCTCGAACCTCCCCTTCGCCTTCCCCTTCGTCTCGTCGACGAGCCCCTCGGCCTGCTTCTCCCGATCGCCGGTGATCGAGCCGATCACCTGCTTCGCCTTGCCCTTCGCCTTGTCCTGGATTTCGCCCATGGCCTCACCTCTCCGTCGGCCGTGTGCATCGTCCATTCCGGGGCGCGCGTGGCATGGCCGATGAACCATCCACGAATGGAGCGGAGGTTGGGACGATGTTGTGGACGATCACCGTGGTCCTTCTCTCGCTGTGGCTCCTCGGCTTCGTCGGGTTCCACGCCCTCGGCGCCTGGATCCACATCCTCCTCGTGCTCGCCGTCATCGCGCTGATCCTCGCCGTGATCCGTCGCGGGACCGGCGTCCCGGTATAGCGGTCCGTGGACAACGCGGAGTGCGCCGAGGCGCTGTTCGAGCTGGCGGACCTGCTCTAGTTCCGCGGCGAGGCGGCGTTCAAGGTGCGCGCCTTCCGTTCGGCGGCGCAGGCGATCGAGAACCTGCCCGAGCCGTGCGTGGAGATGCTCCGCAAGGGGACGCTCACCGACGTGCCGCGCCTGGGCAAGGGCATCGCGCGGCGGGTCGCCGAGCTGGCCGAGACCGGGCGGCTCGCGGAGCTGGAGGAGCTGCGCGCCTCGGGCCCGCGCGGGCTGGCGGAGATCATGCGCGTCGAGGGCATGGGGCCGAGGAGCGCGGTCGCGGTGTGGCGCGCGCTCGGCGTCTCGACGGTGGACGAGCTGGAGGCGGCCGCGCTCGAAGGGCGGCTGCGCGGGCTGCCGCGCTTCGGCGCGCGCAAGGAGGAGAAGGTGCTCGCGGCGATCGCCGCCTACCGCCGCGCGCGCGGGCGCTGGAAGCTCACCGTCGCGCTGCCGCACGCCGAGGCGCTGGTCGAGCGGCTGCGCGCGCTCCCCCGCGTCCTGCGGGTGGAGATGCGCGGCACGCTGCGCCGGCGCCGCGACACCGTCGGCGACATCGATCTGCTCGCCGCCGCGCGCCCGCGCGACGCGCCGGGGATCGCCGAGGCGTTCGCCACGTTCCCGTCGGTGCGCGAGGTGATCGCGCGCGGCGCGACGAAGACCAGCGTGCGCCTGCGCGACGGCATCCAGGTGGACCTGCGCATCGTCGGGCCGCTCGGCCAGAGCGTGTGGATCGACAACCTCCACCGCGAGATGCCTACTCGGACGTGAAATACGTCGAGGGCCTGATCGGCCCCGACACGATCAACACCATGCCCGATTCGACCCTCGCGGCGTTCCTCGACCACGGCCAGGTCGGCGCCGGGATCCTCGACGATCTCGACGGCGCGCGCCGCGCGATCGCGGAGCTGGGCGAGGCGGGGATCGACCTCGACGAGGTGTGCGCGCAGCTCCAGCGCGAGGGCGTGCGCAAGTTCGCCGAGTCGGCCGACTCCTTCCGGCTGTGGGTGGGCGAGCGGGAGTGCGCGCTCGCCGCGGCGCCCCTGCCGCCGGCCTGAGATTCGAAACCTACCGCTGCTGGTACCCCTGACCCGGGGGGAGCGATGCGCCCGGGCTGGTTGGCTGCGCGCCCGACTGTCCCGGCTGCGCCGTACCGGGCGTGTTCATCGGCCCATACTGACCAGTTTGCGGCGCCCCGTACTGGCCAGTTTGCGGCGCCCCGTACTGGCCAGTTTGCGGCGCCCCGTACTGGCCAGTTTGCCCAGTCTGCGCCCCGTACTGGCCAGTCTGCGCCCCGTACTGGCCAGTCTGCGACCCGTACTGATCAGTTTGCGACGACCCGTACTGGCCGGTTTGCAGCGAATCGGGCTGATTCCCCATTGCGCCCGGCTGGCTCCCCATCGACCCCGGCGCGCCCGGCGAGCCGACACCGTCGATCGACCCGGGCGACCTGTTCGAGCCGGTCGAGCCGACCGACGTGCTCGCTCCGGGCGACCCGCCGTAGAGCGTGTCCTGCGAGAGCCCCGTCGACGACGGAGCGGGCGCGCCCGGCGTCGTGAAGCCCGGCGCGGTGGTCCCCGGCGGTGAGGGGACGCCGACCGGCCCCTTCGTCCCCGAGGCGCCCGGCGATCCCGTGGCCGTGCCTCCCATCTGGGCGAATGCCGGCGCCGCGAGCGACAACGACGCCAGCGCCACCCTCCACCACGTGCCACGTCTCATGTCACACACCTCCGCCGCAGCGTCGTGCATCGGCGATACCGCGGCGCGGGGAATCGGATTCAATCGTGGAGGGCCCGAGCGCCGACCGTGCGCCGCCGTGGCGCCGGGCGACAATCAGTAGGGTACTCGTGAGGCCGCCGACTCGGCGCGGCTGTGCGCGGCCTCCGCCTGCTGCTGCGCATGCTGGGCGGCCGAGGCGTGGTCCTTGGCGCTGTGCGCGTGGTCCTGCGTCTCCTTCTCCGCCGTCGTCGCCGACTGCTCGTGCTGGTGCGCGTCGGCCGCGTACTTGTCCGCCTCCTCGGCGGCGCGCTGCGCCTGGATGCGCGCCTGCTCCGCCTGCTCGGCGTGCTGGACGGCCTGCTGGTGGGCCTGCTCGGCCTGCTGCGCGTGATTCTGCGCCTCCTGGTGCGCCTGCTCCGCGCCGTGCTGGTGCTGCTCGGATTGCTGCGCCGCGGTGGCCGCCGATTCGGCGTATTGATTGGCTTGCTGGTGGGCCTGCTCGGCCTCCTGGGCGTGATTGGCGGCTTGCTGGTGAGCCTGCTCGGCCTCCTGGGCGTGATTGGCGGCTTGCTGGTGAGCCTGCTCGGCCTCCTGGGCGTGATTGGCGGCTTGCTGGTGGGCCTGCTCGGCCTCCTGGGCATGATTCTGCGCCTGCTGGTGAGCCTGCTCGGCCTCCTGGGCGTGATGGGCGGCTTGCTGGTGGGCCTGCTCGGCCTCCTGGGCGTGATTGACGGCTTGCTGGTGAGCCTGCTCGGCCTCCTGGGCGTGATTGGCGGCTTGCTGGTGAGCCTGCTCGGCCTCCTGGGCGTGATTCTGCGCCTGCTGGTGGGCCTGCTCGGCCTCCTGGGCGTGATTCTGCGCTTGCTGGTGGGCCTGCTCGGCCTCCTGGGCATGCTGCATCGCCTGTTGATGGGCCTGCTCGGCCTCCTGGGCGTGCTGCATCGCCTGTTGATGCCCCTGCTCGGCCTCATTGGCGTGCTGCACCGCCATTTGATGTTGCTGCTCCGCCTCGTTGGCGTGCTGCATCGACATCTGATGGCCCTGCTCGGCCTCGTTGGCGTGCTGCTGCGCGAGCTGGAAGCATTGATGGGTCTGATCCCGCAGCTGCTGGGCCTGTTGCCGCATCTCGTCGGCCTGGCGATGGAGGGAGCGCACCGTCTCGAGATCGCGCAGCGCCTCGTCGCGGAGCGCGAGGAGGGCCTGGAGCGCCTCCGCCGCCTGGGATTCGCCTTGCTCCATGGTCATTGTTGCCATCTCCTCATGTTCTCGAGGTGCTGCTGGTACCGATCGTGCGCCTCGCTCGCCACCTGCTCGGTCGCGGTCGCAGCCTGGTCGGCCTGATCGGCCGCCTGCGACGCGTCCGAATCGGCCACGCTCGCATCCCAGTCCGCGCTCCACCCGTCGCGAGAAGACTGCGCGGCGGCCTGCTGTGAGCTGTCGGCGCGCTGGTCGCAGTCCCAGGCGCGGTCCTTCGAGTCATTGGTCTCGTTCATCCAGTGAACGGCCTGCTGGTGCGCCTGCTCGGCGAGCCGCATCGATTCATGGGAATGCTGGTCGGCCTCGCCCGCCGCGCTCGCCGCCGCCTGCGCCGATTGCTGGTGCTGCTCGGCCGCCGTCGCCGCCTCCTCGGCGCGCTGGTGGCTCGCTCCCGCCTCCTGCGCATGCTGATTGGCCTGCTGGTGGGCCTGCTCGGCCTCCTGCACGTGCTGATTGGCCAGTTGATGGGCCTGCTCGGCCTCGTGGGCGTGCTGATTGGCCTGTTGGTGCGCCTGCTCGGCCTCGTGGGCGTGTTGATTGGCCTGTTGGTGCGCCTGCTCGGCCTCGTGGGCGTGTTGATTGGCCTGTTGATGGGCCTGCTCG
>JAJXSP010000543.1 GCA_021784515.1 Myxococcales bacterium
AAAGTCGGTGTGACGCGTGCGCTCCTTCCATGGCAATTTCGGGATGCTCGTGCGCGCCTACACCTATATCCGGGAGATGGGCGGCGAGGGGCTGACCCGCGCGACGGAGCTGGCGGTGCTGAATGCCAATTACCTTCGCGCGCGATTGAAGGACGCGTTCCCGCTCGCCTATGAAAAGCCCTCGATGCACGAGGTGGTGTTCACCGACAAGCGCCTGAAGAAGGAGACCGGCATTCAGACGCTCGACGTGGCGAAGCGATTGATGGATTACGGCTACCACCCGCCGACCATCTATTTCCCGCTCCCGGCGGTGACCGGCGGGGCCGGCGCGATGATGATCGAGCCGACGGAGACCGAGGCCCCCGAGACGCTCGACGCCTTCGCCGACGCGCTCCTCTCGATCGCCGACGAGGCGAAGACGGAGCCGGAGACGGTCCACAACGCGCCCCACAACACGGCCATTCGCCGCCTCGACGAGACGCGCGCCGCGCGCCACCCGCGCCTGCGCTGGGCCAAGCAGTAGCCGCAGTGATCCCGGCCTCGCTGCGCGGCGCGCTCCTGGCACCGCTCACGCTCTCGCTGTCCGCCTGTTTCGATTTCAACTCGCTCCCACCGGAGCGCTGAAGAGGCGCCCGGAAGGTCTCTGACGGCTACTGGTACTTGAGCACCTTGAAGCTGGTATGGCCGGAGAGCTCGAAGATGAAGCCGAAGCTGAAGTGGATCACGCCGTCGGAGGAGACGAGCCGCGGCGGGGGGTTCGGGAAGGGCTGGGCGCGGCGGAATGCCTCGATCGCCTCGTCGTCGAGGAACTCCACGCCCGAGGGCTGGAGCACGGTCACGTTCTTGAGGCGGCCGTCGGGCTCCAGGTTCACCCGCAGCACGGTGACGCGGTCCTTCGAGCCGTAGACGTTGCCCGACGGGTCGTGGCGCACGTACACGAGGTCGGGGTGCCACTGGTCGGCGACGGCGCGCTTGACGCGGTTGAAGAAGGGCGCGGCGGTGAACTTCTTCGCGTTGAGCGCGGTCGCCTCGCCGTCGTCGACGTCCTGCAGGTAGTCGGGCGAGCCGGTGCCGCGGGCGATGGCGCGGGCGAGCATGTCCTCGCTGGGCTGGAGGTTGGGCTGATCGGGGCCGCGCTCGCCGGGCAGGCCGCCCTCGCCGCGCTCGCCCTTGTCGCTGCCCGCGCCCGGCAGCCCCGGCGCGCCGGCGCGACGCTGGTCGCCGTCGGGCGTCAGCTCCGTCGAGTTGCCGCCCTGCCCGAGCGAGCCGCCCTGCCCCGTCGCTCGCGAACCGCTGCCCGGCATGCCCGGCGCGCGCGACGAGGTCGGACGCGCGCCCGGTGACGAGTGCCGCTCGAGGGCAGCCACCTCGTCGGCGCCTCCGCCCGCCTTGTCGCGCCCCACGCGACCGCGCGTCTCCTTGGCGACCCGCGAGTCGTACTCCGACAGGAAGCGCGCGTGCTCGTCGGGGCGTTCCTCGATCGCCGGACGAGGGATGTCCACCACCTGCCCCGACTGGTCCGGGTTGTCCTCCTGCTTCTTCTTCTCCTCCTCGCGGCGCGCCTCCTCGGACGAGCGCGCGTCCGGCTCCTTCAGCTCCTCGACGAGGTTCTGCAGCTCGATGGGCCGATCGTCGGCGAGATCGCCGCCCGCGCCGTCGGAGGAGGCGCCGGAGTGCGCCCCACCGGCGCCGATGAGCGCGTCGAAGGCGCCGCTGACCACGGCGAGGCCGAACACCGCGGCGTGAACCGCGAGCGCCAGCAGCATCGCAACCGCGATCCGCGCGGGTGAGGGCGATGTGCGACGGGCGGCCATTCGTTCTGCGGGGGAATTATAGAGTGGGCTCGGCGGGCGAGCCACCCGCGACGGCAGCGGGCGCCGCAATCAGCGCACGACGGGGTTCGCTCCGTCGAAGCGCGAGGTGACCTCCAGCTCGTCGCCGAACACCGACGGGAGCGGATCGAAGGGCGCGGCGCGGCGGATCGCCGCCACCACCACCTGGTCGAAGTGCTTCCAGCCCGACGTCTTGAGCACCTTCACGCTCTTCAGGCTGCCGTCGCGGCGGATGGTGTAGCTCACCAGCACGTCGCCCTGCTCGAGGCGGAGCGCGAGGTCGTGCGGCAGCTCCCACAGTGGATCGACCTTGCGCTTGAGCCTGCCGAGGTACTGGTCGTAGCGACGCCGGTAGGTCGCCACCGCGAGGTCCTCGCCCGGAGGCGCGTGCGGATCGCCCGCCGGCACCGCCTCCGAGCCGCGGCCCGTCGGCGACCAGGCCGGCCGCTCGCCCTGCCCGTGGCCGCGCGTGCCGTCGCCCGGCGGCGCGGGGTGCGACAGCTCGATCGGCCCCGGGTGCAGCTCGCTCGACACCATCGCCGCGTCGGTCCGGTCCATCACCTCGGTGGAGCGACGCCCGCCGTCGGTGGCGGCGGGCCCCTCGGCGATCGCGGGGCGCTCGAAGCCGGGCGCCACCTCGCCGTCCTTGCCGATCTTCGCCTGGCCGCGCGCCTGGCCGGCCACGGAGCGGGCGGCCCGCCGGTCATCGGGGCCGCCGCCGGCGGGGAGCCCGGGGCGCGCCAGCGAAGCGACCCTCCCGTCGACGCGGCCGCGGGTCCGACCGCCCGGCGTCGTGCGCGCGTGGCCCGTCCCGCTCCGCGACGAGAGGTAGGGCGATGGACCCTGGTGAGGCGTGGCGCGCACGTCCTCGCGGCTCGTCCGATCGGGTCCGGTGCGGATGCGCTGGAGGCGATAGCCGGCGTCCGCGTTGAACAGCTGGACGCGCAGCTGCTCGTCATCGCGCCGGCCGGTGATCGGCAGCTCGGGAACGCCGGGCCCGTCGCCGGACGAGGCGGCGGCGCGCAGCGCGAAGCGGTCGAGGT
>JAJXSP010000544.1 GCA_021784515.1 Myxococcales bacterium
CGGCGGCGGCTCGGCGGCGGCCATCTCGCCCGCCGCCTCTTCGACCGAGAGGATGAAGTCGCCGATGTAGACCTTGTCGGTGCCCTTGATCACCAGCGGGCTGGTGATCTTGCGACCGTTCACGTAGGTGCCGTTCGTGCTCTTCAGATCGACGATGATGAACTTGCCGTCCTTGAGCACGATCCGGGAGTGGCGCTTGGAGACGTTGCCCTTGGGCAGGATGATGTCGTTGCCCTGGACGCGGCCGATGGTGATCTCCGGCTTGTCGAACTCCAGGCGCTTCGTCTCGCCGCCCTTCTCGTTGATCAAGATGGCAAACATCGTCGGCTCATCTCCTGGCCCCGTGAGGACCGTGGCGCTCCCGGCTCTGCCGTCGGCGAAAATCCGCGCTAATCTACGAAAGCTCGCGGGCAACGGTCAAGTATTACGAGGGAGTTCGCGCATGGATGCCCGAGACCCGATCGCCGAATTGCTCTCCCACACGCGCTCGATCGCCGTGGTGGGGTGGAGCCCCGACCCGAACCGTCCGAGCGCGCGCATCGGCGCCTACCTGCGCCGGGCGGGCTTCGAGGTGTTCGCGGTGAACCCGACGGCGGCCACCGTCGACGGGCAGCGCGCCTGGCCGCGGCTGGCCGACCTGCCGCACGCCGTCGATCTGGTGGTGGTGTTCCGGCGCTCCGAGGAGGCGCTCGCGCACGTCGAGGACGCGATCGCGGCCGGCGCGCGCGGCGTGTGGCTGCAGGAGGGCGTCACCACCGAGCGGGGCCGGGATCTCTGCCGCGCCGCCGGGATCCCCTACGTCGAGGACCGCTGCGTCATGGTCGAGCACCGGCTGCGCTCGCGGGCCTGACCGACGGCGCGCGGTATGACTTCCTCGACGGTGATCCTCGGAATATAGTCGCAGGTTGATTGCGCGGCTGCCCCCCGATGCGGCTCCCGATGGCCCTGCTGCTCGCGGCACGCGCGGCCCTCGCGGCGCCGCCCGAGGAGTTCGTGCCCGGCCACGTGGTGGTGCGCTGGCGGAGCGTCGCCGTCGCCGTCGCCGGGGCGCGGCTCGAACGTCGCCTCGACGAGCGAACCCATTTGCTCCGCGCCGCCGACGCCTCCGCCGCCGCGACCGGCGCGCTCGTCGCGCGGCTCGCGGCGCTTCCCGGCGTGGAGTGGGCGGAGCGCGAGCACGTGCGCCGCCGCAGCGACACCGTGGTCGCCAACGATCCGCTGTTCCAGCAGCAGTGGGCGCTCGACCTGGCGCGCATTCCGGCGGCGTGGAGCCGAACCGAGGGATCGCCGACGGTGGTGGTGGCGGTGGTCGACTCCGGCATCCGTCCGCACCCCGATCTCGAGACCCGAACCCTGCCGGGCTACGACATGGTCTCCGACCCGATCAGCGCCGGCGACGGCGACGGCCGCGACGCCGACCCCACCGACGAAGGCACGCCCGACGACGCCAGTTCGGGCCTGCACGGCCTGCACGTCGCCGGCATCCTCGGCGCCCACACCGACAACGCGCTCGGCATCGCCGGCGTCGACTGGAACTGCCGCCTCCTCCCGGTGCGTGTCCTCGGCGTGCAGGGCGGCCGCGGCACCGACTCCGACATCGCCGACGGGATCCGATGGGCCGCCGGCATCCCCGTCGACGGCGTCCCTCCCAACCCGACGCCCGCGCAGGTGATCAACCTCAGCTTCGGCGGCCCCGGCCTCTCCGCGCTGCTCCAGGCGGCGGTCGACGACGCCAGCTCCGTCGGCGCGATCATCGTCGCCGCGGCGGGCAACGACGGCGCCGACACCGCCACCTACGCACCCGCGGCGCTGACCCACGTGATCGCCGTCGGCGCGGCGACCGACACGGGCGCGCTCGCCAGCTATTCGAACGTGGGGAGCCGTGTCGATCTCCTCGCGCCGGGCGGCGACGTCACGACGGGCCTGCAGCACGGTATCCTCTCGACGCTGTGGGTGACCGGCGAGGGCTACACCTACGTCGCGCTGAACGGAACGTCGCAGGCGGCGCCCCACGTCTCGGGTGTCGCCTCGCTGATGAAGGCGCTCGACCCGAACCTCACCAGCGACGCGGCGCGCTCCATCCTCGTGAGCACCGCCGATCCCGTGCACCGATGCGAGGCCGGCTGCGGCGGCGGCCTGCTCGATGCCGACGCGGCGGTGGCGGCGGTGGCGCTCACGTGCAACGACGGCCACTGCGCCTGGATCGGTCATTCGGTGATCGGCGGCTGCGCGATCGGCGGCCGTCCTGCGCGCGGTTTCGGGAGCGCCGCGCTGCTCGCCGCCTCGCTCCTCGTGATCGTGCTCCACCGTCGCCGCCGCGCCGTTTGACGCTCCCCCGGCCTTCCGCTATAAGGCACCAGCCCGCGCACACGGAGGAAGCCTTGCCCAAGGTCACGTTCCTGAACGAGCAGGTCACCGTCGAGGTCCAAGCCGGTCAGACGCTCCTCGAGGTGGCCGAGCGGAACGGGATCAACCTCTTTCGCGGCCTGTTCCAGGATCTGCACTGCAAGCGGATGAAGGGGTGGTGCAACCGCTGCAAGGTGTGGGCGTCCGGGGCCACGCCGGACGCGATCAACCCGCGCACGTCGAAGGAGAACAGCTCGCTGCGGCTCAACGGCGCGCTGCCGAAGAAGGGCAACATGCGCCTGGCCTGCCAGGTCGTGGTGAACGGCGACGTCGAGGTGCGCACGCGCAGCGGCTTCGTGAAGCTGCAGAGCCTCGACTGGCGGCCGGACCCGCGCCCGTCGAAGTGGCGGGAGCGCTGGGAGCATCGCAACGACGAGCCGGCCGAAGGCGAGAAGAAGAAGGCCGCCCCGGCGAAGCCCGCTGCTGCCGCCGCGCCCGCCGGCGGCGCCGCACCTGCGCCGATC
>JAJXSP010000132.1 GCA_021784515.1 Myxococcales bacterium
CGGAGATCGGAACCACCGGGTGTGCACGACTCACCGAGATTTACCGAGAGCGAGCCGACGGCGACGTCGGATCTCGATAGGGACGTATTTTCTTGTTGACAAGGTGGGCCTGATATCTGTTCGGCGGCGGCCCCTTGTGCACCTGAGCGCACCTCCGAAGGCGCCACCAGGCTATTCGTCAAATCGAAGGTTGCGAGGCTGGCGCGGGAGCGTGTTCTTCCTCGATTCGCCAGTCGTCGGCACTTCCCTGCCAACCACGGTCATCTCAAGGTCGCTCATCCAGGCCGCGCCTGAGCCATCGAGTTGGAGCCCAAAGGCAACGGCCGTGGCGTCGTCCGATACGTCAAGGACAATCTCGTAGCGTCGCCACTCGGTGGTGCCCTTGATCGGCCGCGAACCCATGTTGTCGAACGCGAGCGGTTCCGGTCCGTTGCCATCAACTCGCATCCAAAGACTAGCCCAGTTCTCTACACGCTCGGTCCTTACCCAACCGGACAAGCGAACACGCTTCCCACGAAACTCGTCGGGGATGAAAGTCTGCATAAGGGTGCCAAAGCCAGTCGGCTTGTCATGTATTGCGCGGATCATACCGCTCGGGTGGCCAGAATGGACTTGCCCGCGATCTATCGTCATCTCGTAGTCGTGCGCCGCCTTCCCAGATGCACGCCAGCCCTGGGGCGGCAGATGCTCTTCGCTCCTCGCCGCGCCCGTCCAGCACAGCATGGTGACAGCAACAAGGGACAAGAACAGCGCTCTTAGCATTTGCTCCTCCGCGAGTGGCTTTGTTGAAGATCGCACGGCCAGCTTCAGCGTGTCAAACCAATGGGCGCTCGGCCTGTTGCGCTCCGTCCGCCGCCGGGTAAGCCTGGGGCTGTTGCCAGCCCCAAGCTCCCCTAAGAACCGTACGTGAAAGTTTCCCTTCATACGGCTCAAGCCTCTCGTTCGGCCGCTGTCACGCGACCGGGCTGAGCGGGTGATTCGCGGGGACTGCGCTTCGGTGGCACGTCCCGCCGCAGGATCGCCCGGCGTCGCCGGAAGTAGTCCCGCCACTCGGGATCGAACGCGGTAGCCGCCGACTGCACCTTGACGTGTCGCCGAATCGCGACCGACGAGGCGTGGAACAGGTCGAGCGGACTGGACTCCGTCACGGCCTGCGACGCCGGCGCCGCCGACAGCACCCAGCTCCGCGCGCCGCAGCGGCGGAAGTACCGTCGCCGTAGCCACGCGAAGCCTTTGTTTAGGTGTCGTCGCCGCATGACGGAGAGGCCGTGCTTGACTCCAACGTTGGCCTGATACGTGTTGGGCAATCTCTGTATGCTTGGGTTCAGATGTCCTCCGCCGGATGATGTCAGAGGCACGGGCAGCTCGCCTCGTTTGAGTTATCGCAGTGGCAAGCATAGGGTGCATCAGGTGTATTGAAAGAACCTTGTCCGTTTGCACATTGACCGGTGTCCCGAATGCACTCGTAGTGGCTCGCCATCATGTCGCTCGGTATGCCACAGCAATCGCACACGAAGATACAAAGCTCGCCCCCCGGGCAGCCACACTGGCCCGGGCCCATGTCGGAGGCGCACGAACCCACATGCCGCCACGGAACCCAAGTGACGCCCGCATACCCTGTCACTGTCCGACCGTCGCAAGAACAGAAGAATTGAAGGTAAGCCAAGTCCGTTTGGGGCGGGCCTTGACACAGGGGTTTGACCGTCCCGTCACAGCCCGGTTCAGGATAAAAGACGCCCCAGGGACACAAGGGACCGGCGTCCGAGGAGGTCGAACCGTCCATTGGGAGCGGCAGAGCCGGTGGTGCCGGACAGCCCGCAAGGACAACGAGAAGTCCGAAGATAGTGTATAGTCTCACGGGTTCCTCCAAGACGTAGTAACAATAGTTGTGGGCGGTCGAGATCCCATCGTCAGCCCAAGGGCGCGTTGCTCGAGCTTCTTCCGTTCTGGTCCGCCGCCGGGTAAGCCTGGGGCTGTTGCCAGCCCCAAGCTCCCCTAAGAACCGTACGTGAAAGTTTCCCTTCATACGGCTCAAGCCTCTCGTTCGGCCGCTGTCACGCGACCGGGCTGAGCGGGTGATTCGCGGGGACTGCGCTTCGGTGGCACGTCCCGCCGCAGGATCGCCCGGCGTCGCCGGAAGTAGTCCCGCCACTCGGGATCGAACGCGGTAGCCGCCGACTGCACCTTGACGTGTCGCCGAATCGCGACCGACGAGGCGCGGAACAGGTCGAGCGGACTGGACTCCGTCACGGCCTGCGACGCCGGCGCCGCCGACAGCACCCAGCTCCGCGCGCCGCAGCGGCGGAAGTACCGTCGCCGTAGCCACGCGAAGCCTTTGTTTGGGTGTCGTCGCCGCATCCATCGCACCATCGCGTCGAAGATTACACGATCGACCTTGGAAAAGACAGCACTCGATACGACGTGCCGGTAGTAGTTGGCCCAGCCTCGAATCCGAGGGTTCAGCAGGCCAATCAACTGCCCGAGCGCGACGCCGTTGTGCGCCTTGATTCGCTCCCGGACGTCGCCGAGAAACGCCTTCACGCTCTTCCGTGCCGGCATCATCAGCAACTTGCCGCCCTGCCGACTTCGGTACTTCCGCAGGGTGACGCCGAGGAAATCAAAGCCGGTGTCGATGGTCGTGATCCGGGACTTCTCCTGCGACAGCTCCAGACCACGCTCGGCGAGAAACGCCGTGACCGCTGGAATGATCCTCTGTTCGAGCTGCGCGGGCGTCCGCGCCGTGATCAGAAAGTCATCCGCGTAACGCACCACGTTGACCAGCGCGCGCCCTCCCACCGTCGCGCGGGCCACCCGCTCCAGGCCATCCAACGTCAGGTTGGCCAGGACAGGGGAGATGATTCCCCCCTGGGGAGTTCCCTCCTCGGTCGCATACGACACACCGCCTTCCACGAAGCCCGCGGCCAGCCACTTGCGGAGGATCGCCTTGTCCATCGGGATGTTGGCGACCAACCATTCATGGCTGATGCGGTCGAAGCAGGATTTGATGTCCGCGTCGAAGACCACCCGGGGCGAATCGCGCTTCGCCAAAACGATGAAGCACTGCCCCAGGGCGTCGGCCGTCCCGCGATGCGGGCGGAACCCGTATGAATTGGGGTCCGCACGCACCTCCGCGACGGGGTTGAGCGCAAGCAGGTAGAGCGCCTGCGCCGCACGGTCCGTCATTTCCTCGCTGGGACGCGGGTCCACCCGCGAGCCTGCCCTTTGAATAGGACGGTATGAGGGAACGCCTATGTTTCCAGGACGCGCTGGCGCTCGTCGCCGTCGCACCGCCGCCCGGAGGCGCCTCGGCGTCGATTCAGGGGGCGGCTCCCCTCAAGATCGAAAGGCGTGCAGGATCGCGAGAAACGCCGATCCCCAGACGGTGCCGCGCGTCCAGAGGGCGGCGGCGAGGGCGGGCCTCGCCACAGCGCGCGACCGCCTGGACGCCCGGCTCCAGCGCCTGGACGTCCTGCGCGACCGCCTGGACGTCGTGCGCACCCGCCTGGACGTCGTGCGCGACCGCCTGGACGTCGTGCGCGAGCCCCTGGACGTCGTGCGCGAGCCCCTGGACGTCGCGCGCGGTCGCCGCGATCCCTGCGCAAGCCCCTGAGCGCCCCGCACGAAGCGTTGGACGCGCTGCACGAGGCGCTGGACGCGCCGCCCGACCACCCGGACGCCCCGCCCGCGCTCGCGCGCTACGCGGCCGCGCGCCGACGGAACAGCGCGTACGCCGGCAGCCCGAGCGCCACCAACCCGAGTCCGATCGCCGACGATCCCGGCGCCCCGGCGAAGATGTAGACGATGAAGAAGCCGGCGCCGAGGAGGTAGAGCGCGGGCACCACCGGGTAGCCCGCGACGCGATAGGGTCGCGGGAGCTCCGGCCGCCGGATCCGCAGCACGATCAGCCCGGCGACGGTGAGCGCGTTGAAGGCCAGCGAGGCGAAGGTGACGTAGGTGAGCAGCGCGTCGTAGCTCCCCGAGAGCGCCAGCACGGCCGACCAGATCGCCTGCAGCACGAGCGCCGCGTTGGGGGTGCGGGTGCGCGGGTGGACCGCGCCGCAGCGACGGAAGAAGAGGCCGTCGCGCGCCAGCGCGTAGAGCACGCGCCCGCCGCCGAGCACCAGCCCGTTCACGCAGCCGAAGGTGGAGACGAGGATGGCGGCGGCGACGAGGACGAGCCCGCCGTGGCCGAGCACCACGCCGGCGACCTCGGAGGCGACGCGGTTCTCCTTCACCGCGCCCATCGCGTCCATCGGGAGCACGTAGAGGTAGACCGCCGCCGCGCCGGTGTAGGCGAGCGTCGTGATGACGGTTCCCCAGGCGAGCGCGCGCGGCAGGTTGCGCGCCGGGTCGCGGATCTCCTCGGCGGCGAAGGTGACGGTGTTCCAGGCGTCGTAGGCGAACATCGCCTTGGACATCGCGACGCCGGCGGCGGCGAGGAAGCCGAGGCCGAGCGCCTGCGCCTTGGGGCCGAGCGCGGTGCCGACGAGGGGCGAGAAGTGCGTGAACGATCCCTTGCCGCTGGCGAAGCCGACGACGACGAGGAGCGCCACCGCGCCGAGCTTGAGCACGGTGAACAGGTCCTGCACGAAGGCGCCCTCGCGCACGCCGCGAGCGTTGATGATCGTGAGCAGCACGATCACCGCCACGGCGACGAGCTGGGCGCTCGACACGGCGAGCGGGCCGACGTGGAAGAGAACGTGCGCCTCGCCGATGGGGAGCCCGACGGCGCCGAGGTACTTGGCGAAGGCGATCGACACGGCGGCGCAAAAGCCGGTCTGGATCACCAGGAACACCGTCCAGCCGTAGAGGAAGGCGGGGAGCGGCCCGAACGCCTCCCGCAGGAACACGTACTGCCCGCCGGCATGCGGGAGCATGGCGCACAGCTCGGCGTAGGAGAGCGCACCGAGGAGAGTGAGCACGCCGCCGAGGATCCACAGCCCGAGGTAGACGCCGGGCGTGGCGACGCTCGCCGCCATGATCGACGGCGCGATGAAGATGCCCGAGCCGATCATCGAGCCGACGATCAACGTCGCCGCCTGGAACACGCCGAGCCGCCGCTCGAGCGTGGCGCCCGGCGCCTGCGCGATCGCGCCGTCGCCATCACTCATTCGCGGAGAATACGCTCACGCTCACGCTCACGCCCCTCGTTACGTCACATCGTTCGAGTCGATCGGTGCCCGGCGGCTGAAGCCGCGGGCAACCTGTTGGCAAAGCCTGCTCCGCAGGCTCGGGACCCGCTTGTCAGGATTCCGCGCCCTTCGCCCCTCAATGGATGGCAGCCGCCCTGAGGCCCGCGACGGCGGGCCTTTGCGAGCAGGTTGCCCGCGGCCTTGGCCGCCGGGCACCGGAGTCGCCGAGATCTGACGTATCAGGAGCACGCTCACGCTCACGAAACTTCTATACTCGCCGGATGCTCGCGCAGCTCCTTCGCAGGAAGTCCGTCGACACGGCCGTCGGTGACGGCGACGCGTCCCAGGCGCTCAAGCGCACGCTCGGCGTGGTGGAGCTGACCGCGCTCGGCATCGGCGCGATCGTCGGCGCGGGCATCTTCTCGTCGACGGGGACGGCCGCCGCCGGCAAGTTCGACGCGCTCGGCCACCTGGTCCGCCCGGGCGCCGGCGCGGCGCTCGTCTTGTCCTACCTCGTCACGGCGATCGCCTGCGGCTTCGCGGCGCTCTGCTACGCCGAGCTGGCGGCGATGATCCCGATCGCCGGCAGCGCCTACACCTACGCCTACGTCACGCTCGGCGAGCTGGTGGCCTGGATCATCGGCTGGGATCTGATCCTCGAGTACGCCGTCGGCAACATCGCCGTCGCGGTGTCGTGGTCGGGCTACTTCCAGGACCTCCTCGCCGGCGTCGGCGTCCACCTGCCCGCCTGGGCGGGCACGAACTACAACCAGGCGACCGCGCAGGCGCTGGCGGGGGCGCCGCACCTGTTCGGCCTGCCGATCGTGCTCAACCTCCCGGCGTGCGCCATCGTGGCGCTGCTCACCGTGCTGCTGGTGATCGGCGTGAAGGAGAGCGCTCGTCTCAACAACTGGATGGTCGCGCTGAAGGTGCTGCTGCTGATCGGGTTCGTCGCCGCCGGCGCCTTCTACGTCACGCCGGCGAACTGGCACCCGTTCGCGCCCAACGGCTTCTCCGGCGTGATGACCGGCGCGTCGCTGGTCTTCTTCGCCTACATCGGCTTCGACGCCATCTCCACCACCGCCGAGGAGGCGCGCGATCCGCAGCGCGACCTGCCGCGCGGGATGGTGCTCTCGCTCGCCATCTGCACCGTGCTCTACGTCGCGGTGACCATCGTCCTCACCGGCATCGCGCACTGGTCGAAGCTCGGCGTCGCCGACCCGCTCGCCGCCGCGCTCCAGGTGGCGCACCTCGAGAAGCTCTCGGGGGTGATGTCGTTCGGCGCGGTGATCGCGATGACCGCGGTGCTGCTCGTCTTCCAGCTCGGCCAGCCGCGCATCTTCTTCTCCATGGCGCGCGATGGCCTCCTGCCGCCGTTCGCGGCGCGCGTCCACCCGCGCTTTCGCACCCCGCACGTCACGACGATCATCACCGGCGTCGCCGTCGGTGGCGTGGCGATGTTCGTGGACATCAACGACGCGGTGGAGTTCACCAACATCGGGACGCTGTTCGCGTTCGTGCTCGTCTCGGCCGGCGTGCTGGTGCTGCGAAAGATCGATCCCGATCGCCCGCGCCCCTTCCGCTGCCCGGGCGCGCCGTGGGTGCCGCTCGCGTCGATCGTGTGCTGCATCGGGCTGATGGTGCCGCTGCCGCGGATCACGTGGCTGCGCTTCGTCGGCTGGCTGCTCGTCGGGTTCGTGGTCTACTTCGGGTACGGCCGCAAGCACAGCAAGCTCCACGCGCGGGCGGTCGGTGGCGCCGCCGTCGGCGGCTGATTGATTCGCCGGGACCTTCGGAGGCCTCATGCATACCCCCCGTCGTTCGACGCTCGCCCTCGCCACCGTCCTCGCCGCCGCGCTCGGCGCCGGCTGCAAGACCCGCCTGTGGGATCTGTCCGACCTCGGCGACGCCGACCTCGCCGGAGGCAGCGACGCGAGCGCTCCGCTCGACGCGGCCGCGCCCGACCTGTCGATCGCGGACCTGAGCGTCCTGCCCGACCTGACGCCGCCGCCCGACCTGACGCGCCCCCACTACTGCAACGGCATCTACGTCTTCGAGGAGAACGGCAACTTCGCGTTCTTCGATCCGGTGAAGCTCGCCTTCTTCGATCTCGGCGCGGTCGCCTGCAACGTGCCGCCGGGCTTCTCGCCCTTCTCGATGGGCGTGTCGAAGGAGGGGATCGCATGGGTGGAATACCAACCGACAAACTTCAGCCTGCCGAGCCAGCTCTATCGCCTCGACCTGACCACCGGCTACCCGGGCGCCTGCTCGCCGTCGAAGTTCGCCAACCCGGGTGGTGACTTCACGCAGTTCGGAATGGGCTTCGCCACCGATGGACCGGGCGCGCCCACGGAGACGCTCTACGTCGCGGGCGACAACGCCCAGGGCGGCAGCCACACGCTCGGCAGTCTCGATCTCGGGTCGCTGACGATCTCGCCGATCGGTCCGCTCGACGGGCGCGCGGAGCTCACCGGCAACGGCGCGGGCGAGCTGTGGGCCTTCTTCGCCGACGTGAACCCGCACGCCGGGCGCGTGGACAAGAACACCGGCGCGCTCAACCCGTACTTCCGGTTCCCGCAGCTCGGCGACCTCACGTACTCGGCATTCGCCTTCGGCGCGTTCGGCGGCGACTTCTACGCGTTCATCGCCGACGAGGCGAACGGCCAGCAGGCGAGCACGACGGTCTACCGGATCGGCGCCAACGACGGGAGCATCACGGCGGTGCTCTCCAACACCGGCCGGCACGTCGTCGGCGCGGGCGTCTCGACCTGCGCGCCGATCGGGCTCGACGAGTGATCGCCGAGAGAGGAGCTCAGTCGGTGGCGCCGCCGTCGACGGGGGACGCCGCGACGGCGGGGAGCGGCCCGGGCTCGCTGCGGAAGCGGTAGCTGCGGAAGAAGGTGTACTCGTCGCAGTCGTGGCGGGCGTAGAAGTCGATCACGTCCGCCCAGCCGGCGCCGCCCGCCTGGATCTCGCGCCACGGGATGAACTGGCAGGGCTTGCCCTTGTCGACGGTGTGGCCGGCCGAGGTGCGCGGATCGAGGCCCACCTGGTCGGGCACCAGCCGGCTGACGTAGCGGTACTCGAGCGGCAGAAGCTCGATCGCCTCGACGTGGGTGAGCGTGAGGTGCCCGCCGCGGCGGTACACGCACTCGGTGCGGCGCACCTCCTCGCGCGGGCCGATGGCGATCGCGTTCTGCGCGATGACGCCCTTGTTGCGGCACGCCTGCGGGTCGTCCACCGCCGTGTCCACGCGGTAGGCGAGCGGGCGCTCGGTGCGGTTGGTGATGGCGAGGACGAGGTGCTCGGAGCGGAAGCCGCGCCCGCCCGAGCCGGACCACTCGGGGACCGCCTCGGCGCGCAACGTGAGGTGGGCGGTCTCGAACGACTGCCCGGGCGCCAGCGTCCGCGGCGCGTCCAACTCGACGAAGTCGTGCAGCGGCTGGCCGATCTCGTCCACCCCGACGGGCGGCAGGCCGAAGCGGCGGGCGGCCTCGTCGAGGTTGGCCTTGTAGAAGTTGGCGCTGGTGCGCAGCGTCTCCGTGATGGTGGGGGGGCGCACCGGCTCGGGCGGCCTCGCGGCGGGCGGCGTCGACGTGTGCAGCTTCAACGCCACCAGCCCGACGACGAGGATCGCCCCGACGGCGCCCAATGCGATGAGCAGCCCGGTGTAGCTCTCCTTCTCCTCGTCGCGCGGCGCCATGGGCTCCGACTCTACCCCGTCCTCCGCGGCCCGGGTAGGACGGCGGCCCGACGGCCTCGACGGAGAAGCTCACCGGCGGGCGATGTCAAGGGGCGGGCTTACCAAACGAAGCGTTGACGAACCGAGGCCCGCGCTGCGAGATCGGGCAGCTACGGCCCGCTGAAGCAGGGCCTGAGGGCCCGATGCCGCTCCTCCGCTCGCTCGCCGTCGCCGCGCTGCTCGTCACCACCTCCGCGAGCGCCGACGACGCCGCGGCGCCACGCTCCACCCACGCGGGCCGCGACAGGCGGGTCTACCTCACCGTCGCCTCGGCGGTGGACCAGACGCGGCGGGGCGGGCCGCAGCTCGGCGAGCAGCTCCGCGCCGCGATGACCGACGCGATCGCCCGCTCGGGGAGCTTTACGCAGCGCTCGACGGCGGGCGGCTTCACCGTCGACGCGTCGGTGACCGCGCTCGAGCACAGGGTGGACGGCAGGTTCGACAACGTCACGGCGGAGATCAGCCTGATCATCGCGCGCCTGCCGCAGAAGAGCATCGTCGGGTTGACGAAGGTGACGGCGACCGCGCAGTGGCTCCACGCCTATTACAAGCCGGAGATGGAGCGCGACCTCCAGCAGCAGGCGGTCGAGGGCGCCGCGCAGGGCGCGCCCCCGACGCTGCTCGCGGTCGTTCGCGGGGCGCCGAACCGGCGCTGACCGGAGGCCTCGCCCGGCCACGTGAGCGGGCGAGGGCGGCGCGGGGCCGCTGGCCGGGCTGAGCGGCGCTCCACTTCCCGACGGGGCGGGAGCGCGCTACCTTCCCCGCATGCGACCGGAACCCGAGCGGACCGAGCGGAGCGAAGCGAGGCGGAGCGGAGCACGGGCGATGACCTACCGCGGCGCGGGCAACTGGAAGAGGCCCGACAAGAGCGCCGCCAACCCCGACCCGCTCTCGCTCGGGGCGGCGTTCACCGCCGTAAAGGCGAGCCTCACCGAGTGAAGCTCCGCCTCCTTTTGGCGGCCCTCGCGCTCGCCACGACGGCGCGCGCCATGCCGCAAATCCCGGTGGCGCCGCCGCTCGATCTCGTGCGCCTCGAGCTGCGCTACCGTTCGGCGCGGATCCAGCGCGACCTCGGGTGGGGGCTGGCGGCGGCGGGGATCGCGCTGGCGGCGGCGGGGACGGCGACGGCGGTGTTCGGCGCCTACCGGGACAACTATGACGTGGCGGGCCTCCTCACCGGCGTGGCCCTGGCGGCGGCGGGCGTGGCGCTCACCATCCCGGGGATCGTGCTGGCGCTGCGCGGGCAGGACGTGATGGCGGAGGTGGGCTCGCGGATGCGCCTGTTCGTGCCCGTCGTGACACCGACGCGGAGCGGTCCATCCGCGGCGGCCGACGGCCTGCTCGTCGGCGCGCGCTTCTCGTTCTGAGCGATCCCGCCGGCCGCGGACTTGCACCGCTTCCGGGCATGAAAGTCTCCCAGGATCGCGTGGTGACGATCGACTACGTCATCCGGCTCGCCGACGGGACGGTGGTCGAGACCTCGGGGGGCGATGGTGGCCGGCCGCTGTGCTACCTGCATGGGCGCGCGCAGATCGTCCCGGGAATCGAGCAGGCGCTCGAAGGGGCGGAGCCCGGCGCGTCGCTCGACGTGGTGGTGCCGCCGGGGGAGGCATTCGGGGATCACGACCCCGCCGGGGTGATGGCGGTGCCGCGCGGCGCCTTCCCCGATCGCGAGGGGATCGACGAGGGCGCCACCTACTCGGCGACGCGCCCCGACGGACGCACCGTGCTGTTCCGGGTGATCGAGGTGCGCGACCGCATGGTCCTCATCGACACCAACCACCCGCTCGCCGGCGAGACGCTGCACGTGCTGGTGGCGGTGCGGCGCGTGCGTCCCGCCACCGACGACGAGCTGCGCGCGGGCCACCCCGACACGATCGAGGAGCAGGAGCTGCCCCTGCCGAGCTGATTTCTACTTCGCCTTTCCCGACGACGGCTGCGCGTAGCCCCAGCGCTGCATCATGCCCGTCACCTCGTCGTGCTCCCGCGGCGCCGGCCGCGCGCTCGACGTCCCGCTCATCGTCGCGCCCGCGTCGCGCCACAGCACCACCGCGCCCCGGTCGCCGAGCCGCGGCGGACGGCGCGCGTCGAGGCGGGAGAGCCGCTCGCCCGACAGCTCGCCGTCGATGACCGGGATGGCGAACTCACCGGCCAGCACCCGCGCGCGGTCGAGCGGCAGCCCGTCCACGCTCAGCGCGAGGTCGATCGCCGCCTCCGGCGGGCGCACCGAGAGGTCCACGCCGCCGGGGCGATCGAGGCGCAGCCGCACGCCGTGGCCGTCGAGCGGCGCCGCCTCCGCGTCGCTGACCCCTCGCACCGCCAGCCGGCCGGTGGTGTGGAAGGTGCCCTCGACATGGTGGGCGTGGGCGTCGGGCTCGACGCGGAGATGGTAGACGACCGAGGCGTCGGGCGGGGGCGGCGGCGCCAGCTCGTCGAAGCGCTCGCGGAGGCGCGCCAGGCGATCCGGCGCGCGGGCCGCCATGTCGTCGTGCTCGCGGGGATCGGCGGCGAGGTCGTACAGCTCCTCGTTCACCACGCGCGCCTTGCCGCCGACGGTGATCCGCCCGTCGCTGCGCCGCAGGTAGAGCCAGCCCCCGTCGCGCAGCGCGCGGATGTCCTGCCCCTCGGCGAAGGCCGGGCGATCGTTGAGCGGCAAGCCCGCCAAAGCGGGCTGCTCCAAGCCGCGACCGTGCTCGCGCCCCTCGATGATCGGGCGCAGCGAGCGGCCGCGCTCGGGCAGCGGCAGATCGCGGCCGAGGTAGTCGGCGACCGTCCGCGCGAGATCGATGGTGCGCACCTGCTCGCCGTGGCGCCCGGGCGGGATCGCGCCGGGTCGCGCGATGACCAGCGGCACGTGCAGCACCTCGTCGGTGGCCGACCAGCCGTGGTGGTGCACGGTCGGCCAGCCGAGCGCCGCGACGAACTGCTGGTGCGCGGGGTCGAAGGTCTCGCCGTGGTCGCCGGTGACGATCACCAGCGTGCGCGAGGCGAGGCCGAGGCGATCGAGCGCGTCGAGCACCTTGCCGACGTACTCGTCGGCGTAGGCCGCCTCGGCGAGGTACTTCGCGAAGTCGGGATCGCGCTGCAATGCAGCATCGAACCTGGAAACGTCGATTTTCTGCAAATAGCCGGGCGGCGGCGTGTAGGGCCAGTGGGGCGCGTCGTAGTGGAGGTGGAGGAGCCAGGAGCGATCGCGGTTCTCCTCGAGGTAGCGGATCGCGGCGCGGGTGATCGCCGGCGTGTCGAGCACCGGGTGGCGCACGTCGTCCACCTCCTCGAAGCCGAGGTCGAGGCCGATCTGGGGGTAGGCGAGGAAGAAGAAGTTGTTGCCGATCGCGCTCACCTTGTAGCCGCGCTCGCCGAGCAGGCGCGTGAGCAGCGGCGGCGCGCGCCGGTAGAAGGCGCGGCGGTCGGCGTCGTCGGGGATCATCTCCTCGGCGCTCTGCCCGACCGCGCTCGGGAGGTCGCCGCCGTAGATGGAGAGCAGCGACGGGCGGGTCCAGGTGGCGGCGGTGATCGCCTGGTCGAAGCGCGCGCCGTGGTCGGCCAGCGCGGAGAGGCGCGGCATCGCCGCCATCGCGTCGGCGCGCAGCGTGTCGATCACCACGAGCAGCACGTTCGGCCCGGCGGCGCCGGCACCCTTCGCCCACACGATCGGATCGGCGAAGAAGCCGCTGACTTTCGCGCCCTCGACGGAAAAGGCGATCGTCGCCTCGCGCCCGGCCCATGGCGAGAGGTCGATCGCGACGGGGCGCCAGCTCTGCGCCGCATCGAGGGTGCGCTCGAACGCGGGCCGGCCGTCGAGGGTGACGCGGAACCGGCCGCGCGCGCCGTCGGGGGCGAGCATGCCGAGGGCGCACTCGAGGCGAGAGGCGGCGGGCACGCGCACGCGGTAGCGCTGGGTCGCGCCCGACGGGACGAAGGGCGCGCTCCGCGAGGCGTAGACGGCGCGTGTGCTGTTCCACACCGGGTCGTAGTCGCGGATCGGCCGCGGCGCCTGCGACGGGTGCGCGGTGGCGTAGTCCTCGACGTCGGAGTCGGCGAAGGCCA